>JBJONS010000192.1:0-6132 GCA_046051725.1 Pseudomonadota bacterium
GCGCGCGGCTTTGCGCGGCGCATGGCAGCGCCGCGCGCCCGCGCGCGATGGCCCCCCTTTGGAAACCCCCCGGGGAGCGGCGCGGCCCGCTGCTGTGGTGGGCGATGAGGGGGGCGCCGCGATGGCCTCGGCTTTGGTGGCGGCTTCGCGGCGTTGCTGCGCGGCCCGCTGCTTCGGGCGGCGATGTTGGAGGGCGCCGCGAAGGCCTCATCTGTGTGTGGGGCCTTCGCGGCGGTGCTGCCCAGGTGCGGCGGGCCTTGGGCTCACTCCGCGAGCAGGGCGTCGATCTGGTCGTGCAGGGCGGGCGCGTCGTAGTGGCTGTAGACGCCGCGGATCACGCCGTCGCGGTCGATGAGCACGTGGAAGGGGTAGGGGCCGAAGGAGGCTGGCCGCGGGTAGCTGTTGTAGAAGCGGCCGTCGGTGTCGAGCAGCACGGGCAGGCCGCTGCGGGCCTCGTCCACAAAGCGGTAGGCCACCTCGGCGCTGTCGCGCGGGTTGACCAGCCACACCCCCACATCATCCGCCGCGTAGCGCGCGGCGACCCCGCTCTCGATGTCTGGAACCTCCAGACTGCAGACGGTTCAAAACAAGGCGAAGTAGACCAGCAGCACGATCTTCCCGCGCTGGTCGGCGAGGTTGTAGACCACGCCGCTGGGGTCGGGCCACTGAAAACCGGTGAGGACCATCTCGGGGTGCGGCGCGCCGAGGCCGCCGCTGCCGACCGAGAAGCTCAGGCGCCCGCTGCTGCGGTCGAGGTCGTCGCTGCGCCAGGCCACGCCGCCGTCGGCGATCGGGTCCCCGACCGGCGGGGTGGCGATGAGCACGGCCTGCGCGCCGGGGGCGAGGCGCAGGGCGCCCGCGGCGCTGTCTCCGCCGCTGTCGAGGCCGGTCAGCCGCCAGCCGCTGGTCGGCGCGTCGGTGCTCAGGTGCAGGGGGCAGGGCCCAGGGTTGCGGGCGGTCATCGCCGGGGGCGCGCGCAGCGCGGGGTCGGGCGACCAGACGAGGCCGACGGGCAGCACCAGGGTCGGCGCGCCGAGGCCGGGGTGACCTTGCAGGCTCGTCAGGCTGAACCAGTCGGCGACCATCGCCCGGCCGTCGCTCACCGCGAGGCCCATCGCGCTCTCGGCGGTGCGCTGCACGCCGCGGAGCACCGGCGGCCCCGCGCCGAGCTGCACGAGGCTGACCGCCTCCCAGCCGGCGGCCCACAGGTCGAGGCCGTCGATGTCCACCGAGAAGATCGCGCCCGGGGGCTGGAGGTCACCCTGGTGGCCCAGCGCGTCGCCCTCGAGCGCGAAGACCGCGAGGCCAGCGCCGCCGAGGCCCACCGCGACGTGGCCCTCGCCCCAGCTCAGGTCTCGGCCCGGCGCCGAGAGGTCGACCCGGCTGAGCTCGGCCGGCGCGGCGGGGTCGCTGATGTCCCAGAGGGTGAGGGCGGCGTCGTCGGTGACCAGCGCCCGGTCGCCGCGCAGGCCCACCGCGAAGGCGTCAGCGACGGGGATGGTGCCCAGGTTGGCGCCCTCGGCGCTGAGCAGCCGCGCGCCCTCAGCGCGCAGCCCGACCAAGATGCGATCAGCGTCGACGGCGATGTCTTCGCCCTGGGTGGGCAGCGGGACGGCCCGCAGCTTGCGTGGCGCGGCGGGGGCGGCCACGTCGAGCAGGATGAGGTCGCGGTCGCGGGTCGCGATCGCCGCCAGCCCGCCGCCCGCGGCGACCCGGACGCCGCGCCGCTCGTCGGCGTCGACCACCACCGCCGGCCCGCTGAGCGTGGTGACCAGCCAGCCGCCTTGGCCGACCACCAGGGCGTGCTCGGCGTCGAGCATCACGGCGTCCGTGCTCTCAAAAAAGGGCGCGCTGATCCCCAGGTCGGCGATCTTGCTCGTCCAGACGCGGGTGATGGGGTCGCCGATGCGCAGGCCTTCGCCCGGGTCTCCGCTCCCGTCGGTGCCGTCGGCGCTCCCGTCGGTGCCGTCTGCGCTCCCGTCGGCGCTCCCGTCGGTGCCGTCGGTGCCGTCGGTGCTCCCGTCGGTGCTCCCGTCGGTGCTCCCGTCCGTGCCGTCAGCCGTGCTCCCGCCGTCGGAGCCGCCCCCGCCGCTCGCCCCGCCGTCGCTCGCATCGCCGGCGCCCACATCGTCGTCGGCGCCGACGCTGCCGAAGTTCTTGGGGTCGGCCGCGCAGCCGAGGCCCAGCAGCGCCCCAAGGAGCGCGGCCCGCCGGGGCGAGGTGGGCGCGGGGTGCTGCGCATCAGGGATCCGCATCGGCGCACGCTCCCGGTCGGTTGGACTAACGTGATCGAGGCTTTCGGCAAGCGTCGCTTCAACCTTTACGCGGTCGCGGTGCGGGTCCTCGTCGAGCGTGCCGCCGCCGGCGTCCGGCGCTGTGGGCGGGGGGCCAGCCCCCCGCAACGCCCCCCTTTTGGGGGTTTTTTCTGTTGGGGGCGCGCCGTCGGGGGTGGTTTGCGCCGGCCGCTTGTGTGGGTTTTGGCGCGGCGGCTGTGCGATGTTGACGGGATGGGAGTTGTTTTTTGGTTGTTGGGGCGGTTCGCGGCCCCGGGGGCCTGCGCGGCCCGGGGGGCCTTCGCTGGGTTCGGCTTCGGGTTGCGGCGGTCGGCTTGTGTCGGCTGATACGGGCTGTCTCTGATTCGGCTCAGACGCCCCCCGGGCGACGAGCCTCGCCCCAGCCGCGGTAGCCGAGGCCTTCGCGGCGAACTTCCTCCTCGCCCAGAGCCACCCCAAAACGCGCCGCGTTGGGGGGTTTCCAAAGGGGGGCCTTTGCGGGCTGGCGCGCGCCCCAGCCATGCGCCGCGCGAAGCCTGCCCGCTGGCCCCACTTTTGGGGGGGATGCAAGGGGCCTCGCAGGCCCCTTGCCCGGGGGTCTGGGGGCCGGCGGCCCCCGGCATCCGTGGTGAAACAGCCAGTTGACAGCGAGCACGGCCTCGTCTACTCGATGAGGCCAAGCGTCGAGGGCGCGAGCCGAATCACGCGAAGCCGGTATGAGGCGGGGCGCGGGCGACCGCCGCCGGCCCCCGCGCCCGCTCAGGCGCGCTCGGCCTCGCTCCGGCGGGCGCCCACCACGCTGAGGAACCACTCCAGGTCCTGCTGGGCCTGCTGTTGGGCCTCGAGCATGTCCGACTCGGCCTGCGCGGCCCGCGCGAGGGCCTCTTCTTGGGCGGCGCGGGCAGCGGCGGCGGCCGCCTGCAGCTGGGCCAGGGCCTCGGCCTGCGCGGCCCGCTCGGCGGCGACCTGCTCGAGCTGGGCGTCCCGGGCGCGCAGCTCGCCGTAGAGGTCGGACAAGAGGGCGCCGTTCTCTTGGGTGCGCGAGGCCGCGGCGGCCTCGACCCGGGTGAGCGCGGCGCGGTGCTCCTCTTCGGCGTGCCGCGCGAGCAGGCCTTCGGTGGCCAAGGCGCGCTCGGCGGCCTCGCGCTGCCGCTGCTCCTCGGCGAGCCGGTGCGCCAGCAGGGCGATCTGCTTGTCCTGGGCGACCCGGGCCTCGGTCAGCTCGTCGAGCTGGGCCCGCAGCGCGTCCGACCGGCCCTCGAGCCGGGCCTGGGCCTGCGCAGACCGGGCCTCGGCGGCAGAGAGCGCCGCCGCGCGGGCCTCGGCCTCCCGCGCCCGCAGCGCCTCACCCTGGGTGACCGCCTCCTCTCTCGCGCGCTCGGCCGCCGCGCGGGCGGCCTCGGCGTCGGCCAGCGCGGCCCGCGCCGCGCGGAGCTGCAGATCCAGGCGCGCGACCTCGGCGTCCAAGCCCGGGGCCCCCCCCGGCGCCGCGGCCCGCTGCGCGCGGAGCAGCGCCTGCTCCGCCTCGGCCGCGCGGGCCTCGGCCTGGCCGAGCGCGGCCCGCAGGGCCTCGACCTCGGGGTCGGCCAGCACCGAGACCTCGATGTCGCCGAGCGCCTGGGCGGCGTGCAGGTCAGCGATGTGCGCCTCAGCGGCGGCGAGCACGCGCCGGAGCTCGTCCACGTCCTCCGGCGCCGGGGCGGCGGCGAGGCGCGCCCGCAGCGCGGCGTTCTCGGCCGACAGCGCGCCCGCGCCAGAGGCCTCCGCCTCCGCCGAAGCAGCGCGCAGCGCGTCGATCTCGACAGAGAGCTGCTCCAGCTGCGCACGCAGCGCGGCGTTCTCGGCCGAAAGGGCGCCCGAGCCTGAGCGAGCGGGCTCCGCCGAAGCAGCGCGCAGCGCGTCGATCTCGACAGAGAGCCGCTCCAGCTGCGCCCGCAGCGCGGCGTTCTCGGCCGACAGCGCGCCCGCGCCAGCAGCGTCCGGCTCCGCCGAAGCAGCGCGCAGCGCGTCACTCTCCGCGCGCGCCTCGTCGAGCACCGCTTCGAGCGCCTCGACCCGGTCGCGCAGGCCCGCGGCCTCGTCCGCGGCGACCTCGGCCTGCGCCTGCGCGTCGCCGAGGGCCGCCGAGAGCCGGGCGCTCTCGTCGTTGGCCTCGGCGAGCGCCGCCTTGAGGGCGTCGAGCTGCTCGACGATGGCCCGGGGCGCCGCCACCCCGCCGCCGGCCCGGGCCAGGGCGCGCTCGAGCTCATCGCGGGCCGCCGCCAGCAAGCGAAGCTCGACGCCGAGGCGGGCGCGCTCGTCCTCCCAGCCGCTCCGCTCACCCTCGAACTGGGCGCGCTCGGCCGCCCGGTCCTCGGCCTGCCAGCGCAGGGCGCGCAGCTCGTCCTGGGCCGGGCCGAGCTCGGCCTCGGCCTGGCGCTGGGCGGCGCGGGCGGCGCCGAGCTGGTCGAGCAGCGCGATCCGCTCCGACTCGCGCTCGCCGAGGATGGCGTCAAGGGCGGCGATCCGGGCGTCCGCCTCCGCGACGGCGCTGGCGGGCGGGGCCGCAGCCCCCGCCGCGGCGAGCGCGGCGACCAGCGCGTCGCGCTCCCCTTCCGCCGCCGTGAGCTGCAGGCGCAGCGCGCCGAGCTCCCCGGCGGCGGGCGCGCCCTCCGCCCGCAGCAGCGCGTGGGTCAGGCCCTCGCGCTCGTCGCGCAGGGCGACCAGCTCGGCGTCCAGTCGCTCCACCTGCTGCTGCAGCGCCGGAACAGCGGCCGCGGCGGCGGCCAGCGGCCCCACCTCGGCGGCGGCCCGGCGCAGCGCCTCGGCCTCCTCCTCGAGGGCCGCGTAGGCGGCCCGGACCGCCGCGGCCTCCGCCTCGGCCCGGCCGAGCGCGCCGCGCAGGCGGTGGGCCTCGTCGACCACGGCCTCCGCGCCCTGCTGGGCCCGCCGCAGCAGCAGGTCGCGCTGCTCGACCTGGGCGCGCAGCTCGGTGAGGCTGACCTGCAGCGCGCCCTTGTCAGCTTGCAGGCGCGCCAGGGCTGCCTGCAGCAGCGCCGACTCGCGGCCCAGATCGCGCTCCCCTGCCGAGCCCTCCGCGGCGCGGCTGCGGGCCTCGACCAACAGCAGGCCGAGCCGCTCCCGGGCGGTGATGGCCTCGTCGCGCTCCCGGCGCAGGGCGGCCTGCTCTTGGCGGGCGGCCTCGAGCTCGCCGAGCAGGCTCGCCGACTGCTCGCGGGCGCCGCGCAGGCTGTGGTCCCGGGCCCCGAGCTCGGCCTCCAGCTGCTCTTGGCGTGCGAGGGCCGCGACGAGGCGCTGCTCCCCGGCGGTGATGCCGTCGGCGGCGGCGCCGGCGGCGCCCAGGCGGGCCTCCAGCAGCGCGCGGGCCCGCAGCGCGGCGGTCCGCTCGGCCTCGGCCCGGTCCAGCGCGGCGCCCAGCGCGTCGGCGCGGGCCTCCTCGGCGGCGAGGCGGGCGCCCTGGGCCTCGAGCGCAGCGGCGGCGGCCCCCGCCTCGGCGGAGGCCCGTGCCTGGGCGGCGTCGAGCGCGCGCTCCCGACCGTCCAGGGCCACCCGCAGGCGGGCGGCCTCGGCGCGGAGCTCCTCGAGGGCGCCCCGCAGCGCGTCCACCTCGGCGGCGGCGGCCGGGGCGACCCCCGCGGCCCGGTCCAGCGCCCGGCGGAGCTCTGCCCGCTCGTGTTCAACCGCGGCGCGGGCGTCCTCGGCGTCCCGGGCCCGCGCGTCGGCAGCGCCGATGGCTTCCCGGGCGGCGTCGGCCTCGGCCTGCGCGGCGGAGAGGGCGCCGGCCGCGGCGGCGGCGCGGTCTTCGGCGGCGGCGCGGGCCTGGTCGGCGACGGCGGCGCGGGCCTCGGCGGTGGCGGCC
>JBJONS010000193.1:0-3649 GCA_046051725.1 Pseudomonadota bacterium
CCAGCTGCGGGCCGCCCAGGGCGAGACCGCCGTGCTCGAGGCCGAGATCGCCGAGCTCGACCACCGGATCGCCGCCGCCTCGGGCGCGGTCGAGGTCGCCGCCGCCGCCGCCGCCCGCCTCGCCGCCGAGGTCGAGCGCCGGGCCCTGCGGGCGCCCGCCGCCGGCCGGCTGGGCGCGGTGGCCGCGCTGCGCCCAGGCGACCCAGTCGTCGAGGGCGCTGAGCTGGCCACCATTCTGCCTGAGGCTCCGCTGCAGGTGGTCGCCGCCTTCGACCCCGGCCCGGCGCTCGGCCACCTGCGGCCCGGCCAGCGGGCCCGCCTGCGCCTCGCCGCCTTCCCCTGGACCGTGTGGGGCGCGGTCGACGCCGAGGTGATCGCCGTCGCCGACGCTCCTCTGGGCGGGGCCCTGCGGGTCGAGCTGCGGCCGCTGCCCGCGCCGGGCGGCCCGCCGCTGCAGCACGGCCAGCCCCTCGAGGTCGAGGTGGACGCGGGTGAGACCACCGCGCTGGCGCTGATCTTGCGCGCGGCCGCCCAGCTCGGGCCCGCGCCCGCGCCGGCGCCGTGAGCCCCGCGCCCCGCCGCCGGCTGCTCGCGCCCGAGGTGATCCAGACCTCGGCGATGGACTGCGGCCCCGCCTCGCTGCTCTGCCTGCTGCAAGGCCACGGGATCGACGTCAGCTACGGCCGCCTGCGCGAGGCCTGCCAGACCGACGTCGACGGCACCGCGCTGACCGCGCTCGAAGAGGTCGGCGCCCGCCTGGGCTTGGCCACCGCCCAGGTGATGCTGCCCGCCGATCATGTGCTGCGGCCCGAGGCCGCGGCCCTGCCCGCCCTGCTCACGCTGCGGCTGCCCGACGGCGCGCCGCACTTCGTGGTGGGCTGGCGCCGGATCGGCGGCTGGGTGCAGGTGATGGACCCGGCCGCCGGCCGCCGCTGGCTCTCGGTCGCCGCGCTCGAGGGCGAGCTCTACCGGCACGCCGAGCGGGTCCCCGCCGCGGACTGGCGCGCCTGGGCCGCCGAAGACGCGCCGCGGGCGACCTGGTCCGCGCGCCTCGCCGCCCTGGGCCTGCCGCCGGACGCCGCGGCCGCGGCCCTCGAGCGGGCCTTCGCCGACCCAGGCTGCGGAGGGATCGCCAGCCTGGACGCCGCGTGTCGGGCGACCCAGGCGATGATCCGCGCCGGGGCGCTGCGGCCGGGCCCGCCCGCCGCCGCGGCCCTCGCCCACCTGCTCGACGACCCGATCCGCCGGATCCCCATCGACGACTGGAGCGTCCAGCCCGCTGATCCCGACGAGGACGGCGCGCCGATGCTCGAGCTGCGCGCCGCGGTGCTGGTCCGGGTCGACGGCCGGGCCCCGCCGCCGCCCGACGCGCCCCCGCTCAGCCCCGAGCTGGCCGCCGCGGTGGCCGGGCCGGACCCCTCGGCGATCACCGCGCTCGCCGGGCTGCTGCGCGCCGACGGCCCGCAGCGCCCCCTCGTGATCATCGGCGGGGCGGTCATCTTGGCGGCGGGCGGGCTCGCCCAGGCCCTCGCGCTGCGGGCGGCCCTCGAGCTCGGGCCCCTCCTCGCCGGCGTGGGCCAGCGCGGCGCGGGCCTCGCCGGCCTCGCCCTCGCCGCCGGCGGGCTGCTCGCCGTCGAGCTGGCGGTGCAGCGCGCCGCCCGGGGCGCGGGCCAGGCCCTCGAGCTGCGGCTGCGGGTGGCCCTGCACGAGAAGCTGCCCCGGCTCGACGACCGCTACCTGAGCAGCCGCCCGGCCAGCGATCTGGCGGCGCGGGCCCACACCCTGCACGCGGTGCGCGCCCTGCCCGAGCTCGGCGCCCAGCTGGTGCGGGCGCTGGCCAGCCTCGGCGCGGCGGCCGGCGGGCTGCTGCTGCTGCGCCCGGCCGCGGCCCCCCTGGTGCTGCTCGCGGTGGGGGTGGCGGCCGGCCTGCCCCTGCTGCTGCAGGCGCCGCTCACCGAGCTGGATCACCGCTGGAAGGCGCAGTCTGCCTCGCTGTCGCGCTACCTCTTCGACGCGCTGGCCGGCCGCGCCCCCCTGCGCAGCCACGGCGCGGGCGGGGCCCTGCGCCGCCTGCACGAAGAGCAGCTCGTGCACTGGGCCCGCACCGGGCGCGAGGCCCTGACCGCGACCACCGGGGCCGAGCTGCTGATGGGGCTGTGTGGCGCGCTGCTCTCGGCGGCGCTGCTGCTCGGTTTCGTCGGCGCGCCGGCGGGCGGCGGGCTGCTGTTGGCGGTGGTCTGGGCCCTGCAGCTGCCCGCGCTGGGCCAAGACCTGGGCCAGCTCGCCCGACAAGCGCCGGGGATCAGCAACCTGGTGCGGCGCCTGGTCGAGCCCCTGGGCGCGGTCGAGGACCCGCGGGCCGCCCCGGCGGGCGCGGCCTCCGCTCAGGAGCACGGCGCGGACGTCGCTCACGCCGCGGACCCCGCTCCCGCCGAGGGTCACCGTCTCCGGGCCGGCGCGCGGGCCCACGCCGCAGCGCTGGACGCGGAGGACGCCGCCCCTGACCTCAGCGCCCCGGACGTCGTTTCCGCCGACCGCGCCCGCGCACCGGACCGCGCGCCCGCCCGCCGCGGGGTCGCGCTGCGCCTCGACGGGGTCGACGTGATCGCCGCTGGGCACACCGTCCTCGAAGGGGTCGACCTCGTGGTGCCGCCGGGCGCCCAGGTCGCGGTGGTCGGCGAGAGCGGCGCGGGCAAGAGCACGCTGCTCGGGCTGCTGCTCGGCTGGACCGGGCCGGCGGCGGGCGCGCTGACCGTCGACGGGGCGCCGCTGGACGCGGCCGGGCTGGCGGCGCTGCGGGCGCGCACGGCCTGGGTCGACCCGGCGGTGCAGCTCTGGAACGAGCCGCTGATCGACAACCTCGACTACGGCGCGCCCGAGGACGCCGCCCCGGTGGGCGCGGCCATCGCCGCCGCCGACCTGCACGGCGTGCTCGAGGGCCTGCCCGACGGGCTCGCCGAGCTCATCGGCGAGGGCGGCGCCCTGCTCAGCGGCGGAGAGGGCCAGCGCCTGCGCCTCGCCCGGGCGCTCCGCCGCCAAGACGCCGATCTGGTGCTGCTCGACGAGCCCTTCCGCGGGCTCGCGCGCCCGCAGCGGGCCGCCCTGCTCGCCGCCGCCCGCCGCTGGTGGGCCGGCGCCACGCTGCTCTGCGTCAGCCACGATCTGCTCGAGACGGCAGGCTTCGACCGGGTGCTGGTGTTCTCAGGCGGCCGCCTCGTCGAAGACGGCGCGCCAGACACGCTGCTCGCGGCCGGGGGCGAGTACGCGCGCCTGATGCAGGCCGAGCGCGCCGCCCGGGCCGCCCTGGCGCCGGGGGCTGGCTGGGTCCGTCTTTGGTTGGTCGATGGGCGCATCGAGAGAGGGGAGGAGAAACTCCGAAGCTTCGGTGAGGACGACGCGCAGCGCGCCGATCCGGGCCCCGCATCTGGAGGCGCTGCCTCCGCCGATCCGGGGGGTGTTGCGTTTTTGGCCGCTGGCCCTGGAACTGGCCGGCTGCTGTTGCGTCGGCGTTTGTTTTGGTCGGGTGGGCGGGTGCGTGTCGCGCGTCGTGTGCGCCGACCAGTACGATCATGTGCAGTGATGCCGGGGGCGGTCCCCGCCCCCGGGCCCCCGGGCCAAGGGGCCTGCGCGGCCCCTTGGATCCCCCGCC
>JBJONS010000194.1:0-4222 GCA_046051725.1 Pseudomonadota bacterium
CGCCGCCTGCGGCGGCCGGCTGCGCCGCTCCGGCGGGCGCCTCGCGCGGGGGCGCGCCGCGGCCGCCCCGCGTCCACGCTGCAGTTTGCAACGATTTGTCTTCTGCCCCCGCGGCCGTTGACCGGGCGTGGCGCGAGGCTACCCCCTTGATCCGGGGAGCGCAGAGCCCGCCTCGCAGGCCAGCTCCCCGGGCCTGGGTCGGCGCGTGGCGGCGGCGGCCCTGGGCCCGCGCCCGCCACGTGGAGGCCCCCCATGACCTCGCGGCTCGCTCTCGTGCTCTTGACCCTCGGCGCGCTCTCGGTGGGCTGCGCCACCGTCCGGCAGGGCGATGGGGGCGGGAAGCGCACGCGTGGCCGCATCGACCCCGAGCCAATGGGGCCGGGGGTGCGGCTGGTCAACCCGCTGGTCACCCGCGTGATCCGGGTGCCGGTGCGCACCGTGAACCTCGAGCTCGGGCTCGATCTGCCCTCGCGCGAGGGGCTGAACGTGCGCAGCGAGCTGTCCATCCTCTACCGGGTGCGGCCCGCCGACGCCCCGCGGGTGATCAGCGACGTGGGGCCCGACTACGAGCGGGCGCTCATCCTCGCGGTCTTCCGCAGCGCGGCGGCCGACGTGACCGCCCGGTACATGGCCAAAGACATGCACAGCGGCAGCCGCGGGGCCATCGAGGCCGAGATCCGCGATCTGATGGCCAAGAACCTCAACGACCGCGGCTTTGACGTCGAGGCGGTGCTGCTCAAGAGCATCACCCTGCCGCCGGGGCTCTACCAAGCGGTCGAGGCGAAGCTGGCCGCCGAGCAAGAGGCCCAGCGCATGCAGTTCGTGCTGCAGCGCGAAGAGCTCGAAGCCCAGCGCAAGCGCATCGAGGCCGAGGGCGTGGCCGCCGCCCAGGGCGCGCTGGCCGAGGCCATCAGCCCCGCGGTCATCGAGTGGGCCCGCATCGAGGCCTTCCGGGCGCTGGCCACCTCGCCCAACGCCAAGGTCATCGTCGCGCCGGCCGAGACCAACCTGATGATGCCGATCGACGGCCACGTCCCGGCGCGCTGAGCGCGCGGTCGGCCGCCCGTCGGCCCCCGCGTGGCGGTGCGCGGGCCCCCGCCCGGCGAGGCGCGCCTCGACCCCGAGGGGCGCGGCTTCAGCGCGCCCAGGCCGCCCGGTCGGGCGCGCCCCCGGCGGGCAGCCCGGCGATGAGCAGGTCGAGCGCGTCGGGGGCCTTGCCCTGGTGGGTGGCGGTCAGGGCCCAGACCCGCTCGGCGCCGGCCGCGAGCAGCTCGTCGGCGCAGGCGCTGAGCGTGGCCCCAGTCGTCATCACGTCGTCGATGAGCAGCACCCGGGGCGGCGGGCAGCCCCGCGCCCGGTACTGGCTGCGCAGCAGGCGGCGCCGGTCGCCGATGCCCTTGCCGGCCAGCTTGTGGCCGCCGCTGCGGTCGAGCAGCATGCGGTGGGGCAGGCCCATCGCCTTGGCCACGGCGATCGCCATCAGCGCGGTCGGCTCGACCGAGCGCCGCAGCTGGCGCCACAGCGGGCTCGGCACCCAGGTCACCAGGTCGACCGGCGGCAGGCGGCCGCGGGCCAGCCGGGCCATGTGGGCGGCCACCCGCTCGACCGCCCAGATGTCGGCGCGCACCTTGCCCCGGCGCACCAGGGCGCCGAGCAGCCCGTCGTGGGGGCCGCAGGCCCAGGCCCCCTCGAGGCCGTCGGGCGCGCCCCGCCAGAGCGGCAGCTGGGGCAGAGGGGCCTCACAGGCGGTGCAGCCGAGTCGACCTTTGGGGTGCGACATCAGCCCGCCGCACCCGCGGCAGCGGTCGGGGAGGGTCAGGTCGAGCAGGTGATCGAGCAGCTCGGCCGCCCGCAGGGGCGGCGGCGGCGGGGGCGGCAGCGGGGGCAGCGTGGGCAACATCGGCGGGGCCTCCTGTCGCTTGGGCATGGCCCGGGCGCGCCTCGCTGTGCAGGCGCCGCCCACAAAAACAGGCGCGCGGCCCGCAGGCCGAAGCCCGGGGCCGCGCGGTCGGCGGCTGGGGGGTGGCCGCCGGGCGCCGCGCTCAGCGGCCGCCGGGGCAGGCCATGCCGGGGCCCACGGTCGCGACATCCCACCAGTCGTAGCTGTTCATGACCTGGCTGGCGCTGAAGTCGCAGGTCACGCCCGCGGCGGCGTCGTAGTAGACCACCCGCATGGTCGCGGTGGCCGGGCCGCTGCCGTGATCGCTGTAGTAGTGGGCCTTGATCTGGTAGAGGTTGCCCGCGGTGCCCGGCGTGGTCGTAAACGTCTCGGGGCCGAAGCCATCGGTGTCGTCGATGTCGAGGTCACCCCAGCTCTGGCTCAGGCTGTAGTAGGCGACCTCGGTGCCCTCGGTGCTGTTGTAGATATGGGTGTCGACGTCGCTGTTGTCGAGGTCCCAGGTCAGGATGGTCAGCAGCTCTTGGGCCGGCGCGGCGTCGCGCTCGCAGAAGCTGATGGTGTAGCTCTCGCCCACACCGTCCAGCGCGTCGTTCGTGTCGAGCTGCACCACCGCGTAGCCGCCGGTCAGGCTGATGTCTTGGCTGATGACGCCGCCCGAGATGGGGGTCGAGAAGGTGCGGATCTCGGCCGCGTCGCCGCTGCCGAACTGCACGCGGATGAAGGCCTCGGTCGCGCCGCTGTCGAGCGCGGTGCCCTCGACCCGCAGCACGCTGGGGAACCCTTCGTTGCAGGGCGGGCCGGCGATCGAGCTGCCGGCGCTCGCGTCGCCCCACGAGGTGCCCGTGGCCGGGTCGGTGACCGTGAAGCTCGACCAGCCGACCTCGGCGGGCGCGGGGATGTCGCCGTCTTCGGTCAGATCGACCTCGGGCTCTTCGCCCGGGTCGGTGCTCTCGGGCTCTTCGGGCTCGGTCGCCGGGGTGGAGCAGCTCAGGCGCACCGGGCGGGGCAGGTCGATGGCCTCGAGCGAGCCGCCGCCCAGCTCGGCGCCGGCGAGGCTGATCGCCGAGTCGACCGTGACCAG
Organism: Pseudomonadota bacterium; assembly: GCA_046051725.1. Classification (GTDB taxonomy): domain Bacteria; phylum Myxococcota_A; class UBA796; order UBA796; family UBA2385; genus JAEUKK01. Next base: position 2,982 of record JBJONS010000194.1, read on the forward strand.
CTTGGTGTCTTCGTCGTAGCCGACGACGTCTTGGGTGCAGACGATGACGTCGTCGACGCCCTCGGCGACCAGGATGTACGAGACGTCGAGGGGCACCTCGGGGATCTCAAAGTCGTTGCCGGTCCACACCACCTCGCCCGCCTCGACGGGGGTGGTCAGCTTGGCGACGTCGACGCGGCCCAGGCAGGCACCCTCGTCGCCTGAGGTGCACACGCTCGTGTCAAAGGCGTCTTGGTTCTTCGAGAAGCTGTAGAGGGTCAGCTTGTACGATGCGGGCGCCTCGCCGTCGACCTGCAGGGTGCCGGTGATGCTGTTGCTGGCGAGGCCCTTGAGGGCGTCGCAGCCGCTGACCGACCCGGCGAGGCCGAGCAGGGCCAGGGCTGCGCAGGCGCGGCGAAGGGGGAGGGGGCGGAGGGAGCGGAGCGGAGCCATGGTGCAGTCCCGGTTGGAGGCCCAAACAGGGTATCCATGGCCCAGAGCGGGCGGCAAGGGCTGCCCGCCTGCGGCAGCGCAGGGGTCCGGCCCGCCGCCTACTGCTCGAGCGCGAGCTGCAGCGAGAAGGCCCCGGCCTGCTGGCCGCCCGCGCCGGCCACGCCGATGATGAGGTCGTAGGCGTTGGTCGTCGCGGTCACCGCGGCCGCTTCGGAGTCGCCGGGGTTGCTGTCGTTGCTCTGGTCGTAGCCGGCCTCGCAGGTGACGGCCTGGCTGACCGCGGGGGGCAGCTGCTCGGAGCCCTCGCCGAATTGCAGCACATACAGGCTCAGATCGGCGCCGTCGGTCGGCCGCAGGGTGGCCCGCAGCACGCTCTGCTCGGGCTGGCTCAAGCGGAAAAAGACGTGGTTGCCGTCGAAGTTGACGTCTTCGGTCGTCGGCCAGCAGGCGACGCTGCTATCGGCGGCCCAGGCGAGGTCGATCGACAGGCCGTTGGCGACGTCGCCCGCGAAGGTGCCGGGCGCCTCGACCTCTTGGGCCTCGCCCGCGGGCACCGCGCCGGCGGTGTCATCCTTGCCGCCGATGCCCTCGCAGCCCGCCAAAACACTGAGCATGAGGCCCATCTGCACCCGCCACCCTGCGCTCGTCGCTCCGATCCCTGACCCCATCTCGCCTCCCGGGCGGCCGCGCCGCGCCCGGGCCCCTATCTCCGCCGCCGTCGCGCTGGCGGAGGCGGTCGGGCGCCCCGCCGGCGGGGCCGGCGGCGGCCCCCCTCTGCGCTCGGGGCTGCGCCCCTCGGTCGCTGCGCG
>JBJONS010000195.1:0-4413 GCA_046051725.1 Pseudomonadota bacterium
TCGGGTCCGGCCATGGACATGTTCAGCGACCTCTTCGACGAAGCGCTCGCCGAGCGGATCTCGGACGGGGGCTCGCTCGGGCTGGCCGACGCGCTCCTGCGCGGCATGCCTGGCGGCGAGGACCTGGTCGCGGCCGCGGGTCCGCGGGCCTCACGGGGCTACCGCGGGGGCGAGGAGCTCGGCGCGCTGGCGGCGTGGCGCGCGCGCCAGGGCGGCGGCCGGCGGGAGGGGATCCTCCCGCTGCTCGGCCGGCTGACCTCCGGCTTTGGCCTCCGGGTCGATCCCCTCGGCGACGGCCACAAGCACCACAAGGGCCTCGACATCGCCGCGCCCAAGGGCAGCAGCATCGGCGCGGTCGAGGGCGGGGTCGTCACCTTTGCTGGCTGGCGCGGCAATTACGGCAACGCGGTGATCGTCCGCCACGCCGACGGCACCGAGTCGCTCTATGGCCACTGCGAGGCCCTTCGCGTGCAGGAGGGCCAGCAGGTGCGGGCGGGGCAGACCATCGGCACCGTCGGATCGACAGGGCGGTCCACCGGGCCGCATCTGCACTTTGAGCTTCGCGAGAACGGCGAGCAGGTGGACCCTCTCCGCGCATACGGGTGGGAGCGGTCGGAAGAACTGCAAAGATGATCGGCGCAGGGGTTCAAACCTCGAGCCAGATCATCCGAAGAGCCGGACAGGAGGTCGACATGAAGATCACTGGCACGCTGCCCGCGCCGATCCGTGAGAGCCCGACCGGGCGCGCGCGGACCGCCGTTCAGAGCCGGTCCGACACGGTCGCCCGTCAGGTGCTGCTCACGAGCGGCGCCCGCTTCATCGAAGAGACGCGCGAGGCCGCTAGCGGGCTCGCGAAGGTCCGCGCTGACGAGGTCGCGCGCGCCCGCGCCGACGTCATGAGCGGGGCCATCCTCGATGATGCTGAGCTTGACGCAGCGGTGGACGCCATCCTCGCGGGGCTCTGAGCGGTTGGCTCGGACGCTCCACGACGTGCTCGCCGACCTTGTGGCGGTCGCGGAGCTCCAGCTCCAGGCCGCCACCTCTATCAATTCGGACGCGCTCTCGGAAGCCACCGCCGCCCGGCAAGACTTGCTCTTCGAGCTGCGCTTGTTCTCCGCGGCCGAGCAGGCCGCCTTCGCCCGCAGCGCCCAGGCCCGCGCGCTCCTCGCACAGCTCGATGAGCTCGACGCCCGCAGCAGCACCGTCCTTGAGCTCGGCCTCGATGTGATCAACGGCCTGCGCCCGGACCGCGGCGCGACCACCACCTACCGCCCCAACGGGCGCACCTCCGGGTCCACGCCATGAGCCTCCTCAACGCCCTGCACATCGGCGCTTCTGGCCTGCGGGTGGCGAGCACCGGCACCAACGCGGTCAGCCACAACGTCTCCAACGCCACCACGCCGGGCTTCAGCAAGCGCACGGTGCGCGTGCAGACCGCCAACCCGGTCGAGCGCTATGGCCACGGCTTCGGCCAAGGCGCCAAGACCAGCGACATCCGCCGCACCGCCGACGACATCGTCAACAAGCGCGCGGCCTTGTCGACCGGGCGCCAAGCCGACGCGTCGGCCCGGTTCACCGCTCTCTCGGCCATCGAGGACAGCTTTGATGCCACCTCGGGCGCGAGCCTCTCGAACCTGCTCGACAACTTCTACGATGATCTCAACACCCTGAGCCAAGCGCCGGGCGACCGCACCCGGCGGCAAGAGCTGCTGGTCTCGGCGGATCGGCTGACCGAGGGCTTCAACGAGGCCGCCGACGCGCTGCTGGCCAGCACCGACGCCATCGATGAAGAGCTCGGCCAGTCGATGGCCGAGGTCCAGCGCAAGCTCGATCAGGTCGCGGACTTCAACGGTCGGATCGCGTCGGCGACCACCGGCAACGGGCGGGCCGACTTTCAGGACCAGCGCGATCAGCTCATCTACGAGCTCGCCGAGTCCATCGGGGTCACGGCCCAGTTCTCCGCAGACGGCCAGGCGACCCTGCTGGTGGGCGGGCACGCGGTGGTGACCGGGCCGACCGCCCGCACCGTCACGTTCACCCAGACCGCCACGGGCGAACCCAAGGTCGAGCTGTCGACCAACAGCGGGGTGGTGGACATTACCCGCCAAGTCGGCGGGCGCGCCGGTGGGCTGCTCACGGCCTCGGGCAACGCGAGCACCTACCTCGCCGATCTCAACGCCTGGGTCGACTCCTTCGCCACCAGCCTGAACACCCAACACGCGCTCGGCTTTGACGCCGCCGGCGCGCCTGGCGCTGACGTGTTCACCTTCACCGCGGGCGCAGAGGCCTCCACCTTCGCGGTCGACGCGGCCCTTCTTGGGGATCCGGACCTCTTCGCGGCCGCCGGTGCGGCCACCGCTGCGACCGGTGATGGCGACAACCTCGCGCTGATCATCAACCTCGAGGGGCAGCTCCTGCACACCGGGGCGACCCGCACCGCCGCAGACGCCCTGGCCGACATCTACGCGAGCGTCGGCCGCGACGTGGCCACCGCCTCCCTCGAGGCTGACCGCTACGGGGTCGAGCTCAGCGACATCTCGGCGCTGCGCGAGTCCATCTCGGGCGTCGACCTCGACCAAGAGGCCGCCGACCTGATGGCGTGGCAGGCCTCCTACGAGGCGGCCGCCCGCGTGATCACCACCACGAACGACCTTTTGGGCGTGCTGATGGGGATGGGCACCTGAGCCCGACCCCGTCGCCGGAGTGAGCCATGGCTGAGAGCCGCACCCCATTTCCCGGCCGCCTCAGCGCCATCTCGCGCCAGACGAGCCAGGTCGCAGGGCGCATGGCCCGCGCCCAGATCGAGGCCGCAAGCGGTCTGCGCTACCACAAGGCCAGCGACGATCCGTCCCGCACCACGCAGGTGCACCGGGTCCGCGAGCAGACCGCCGACCTCGAGGTCTTTATCGACAACGCGACCTGGTCGACCTCGGTCCTCGCCGCGGCGGATGAGGCCGTGACCGGCATCGCCTCGACCCTCGCCGATGCGCGCGAGCTCGCGGTGCAGCTCAGCAGCGACACCTACTCGGCGGCGGCCCGCCAAGACAGCGTGATCACCGCCCAGGCGATGCTCGACCGGGTGCTGCTGTTTGCGAACACCAACCTCGGCGGTCGCTACATCTTCGCCGGCGACGCCTACGACGCCGAGGCCTACGACCCGGCCACCGGCGCCTACCTCGGCGACACGGGCAACCCGGGCACCGAGATCGGCAACGGGAAGGTCGCGGCGACCGGTTTTGACGGCAGCGCGATGCTCCAGGGTGCGGGCGACGTGATCGTCGCGGTCCAGGACCTCATCACCGCGCTCACCGGCGGGCTGGCCGACGATGTGCGCGCCGCGATCGACGGACTGGACGACGCGGTCGATCAGCTCAGCGAGGCCCGGACGACGATCGGCGGCGAGATGAAGCGCGCCGACGACGCGCTGGAGATCCACGCGGCGATGCGTGCCCAGCTCGGCCAGCTCGAGTCGGACCTCACCAACGTCGACTCGATCGCGGCGTACACCCGCCTCTACGAGGTGCAGACCGCCTTTGAGGCCGCGCTCAGCGTCACCGCCTCCTCGCGCAACCAGACCTTGTTCGCCCGGATGTGAGGCGCCCCGGGCGCCCTCCGGCCCGATCCTTCGCCACCGACGCAGCGGCCCCCGTGACGAGCGCACGGGGGCGCGGTCGTGTTGGGCCTCCCGCAGAGGCGCGGGCCGGCGGACCCCCTGGGCGCCCGCCCGGGGAGCGGACCGTCCGGGTTCGCACGCGCCCCGTTCGCGCAGCTCCGGGGTGGCGCGCGCCCTGTGGGGCAGCAGGCTCGGGCTCACCCGCAGGCGGCGCCCGCGGCGGCCGGACACCCAAGGTGGCTTTTCGTCGACTGCCTGGGGCTGTCGGGGTGCGCAGAACATCGTACGGCAAGAAATTTTCATGCGGAAGCCTGGAGCACTTGCCGCGGCATGGTGACTTGTCGTTAGATGTCTCCGGGGGCGGAGAGCCCCTCGGCTCGGGCGGACGTGTGCGGCGGGGATCGCGACAGTCTGACGCGGGCCGGAGAACCTGCGCGGTTGTGCGTGCAGGCTCAACTGAACGTCCATCACTCTCATGAGGTGATCCATGTCCATGTCCGTCCGCACCAACGTCTCCGCCCTGACCGGCGCGGGCCAGCTCGGCCGCACCAACAAGAACCTCGCCAGCTCGCTCGCGCGGATCTCCAGCGGCTTCCGGGTCAACAAGGCCGCCGACGACGCCGCTGGCCTCGGCGTCGCGACGAACCTCGAGACCCAGATCGGCTCGACCCGCACCGCGATGCGGAACATCAACGACGGCATCAGCATCATCCAGACCGCTGAAGGCGCGAGCAACGAGGTCACCGACATCCTGCAGCGCATGCGCGAGCTGGCGGTGCAGAGCAGCTCCGGCACGCTGG
>JBJONS010000196.1:0-10451 GCA_046051725.1 Pseudomonadota bacterium
CGTCGAACGTCAGCTTCGACGAAGTGATGATGGACTTCGACGGCGACGACGAAGAGTTCCAGCTCGGCGGCGAGAACGAAGAGGACATCAACGTCCTCGACCTCGAGAAGAGCGCGGGCGACGCGCCGGTCGTCAAGCTGGTCAACCTGATCTTGCTCGACGCGATCCGCAAGAACGCCTCGGACATCCACGTCGAGCCCTACGAGAAGTCGATGCGGATCCGCTACCGCATCGACGGCCTGCTCTACGAGGTCATGAAGCCGCCGATCAAGCTGAAAAACGCCATCATCAGCCGCTTCAAGATCATGTCGAACCTCGACATCGCCGAGCGCCGCCTCCCGCAGGACGGCCGCATCAAGATGAAGCTCGGCCGCGGCAAAGAGATGGACTTCCGCGTCAGCGTGCTGCCGGTGCTGTGGGGCGAGAAGGTGGTCCTCCGCCTCCTCGACAAGAGCAACCTGCAGCTCGACATGACCAAGCTCGGCTTTGATGCCAAGGTGCTCGCCGAGTACAAGGCCAACATCGCCAAGCCCTTCGGCATGATCTTGATCACGGGCCCGACCGGGTCGGGCAAGACGACCACGCTGTACTCGACGCTCTCTGAGCTCAACAAGACCGACACGAACATCTGCACCGCAGAAGATCCGGTCGAGTTCAACCTCTACGGCATCAACCAGGTCCAGATGCATGACGACATCGGCCTGAACTTCGCCGCGGCGCTGCGCTCCTTCCTCCGCCAGGACCCCGACGTCATCATGGTCGGTGAGATCCGCGACTTCGAGACGGCCGAGATCGCGGTCAAGGCCGCGCTCACCGGCCACTTGGTGCTCAGCACGCTGCACACCAACGACGCGCCGAGCTCGGTCAGCCGCCTGCTGAACATGGGCATCGAGCCCTTCTTGGTGGCCAGCTCGGTCAACCTCATCGGCGCCCAGCGCCTCGTGCGCAAGCTGTGCAAGGACTGCCGCGAGCCGGTCGAGGTGCCCGATCAGGTGCTCATCGATCTGGGCGTCGCCCCCGACCTGGTCAAGACCTTCAAGGTCCACCGGCCGGTCGGCTGCGGCACCTGCAACAACACCGGCTACAAGGGCCGCATCGCGCTCTACGAGATCATGTTCATGAACGATGAGCTGGCCGAGTTCGTGCTCAACGGCGCCTCGACGCTCGAGCTCAAGCGCGAGGCCATCCGCCAGGGCATGAAGTCGCTGCGCATGAGCGGCCTCGACAAGCTGCGCGACGGCATGACCTCGATTGACGAGGTCGTGCGCGTGACCGCGCCCGACTAGGCGCCCCTGCCGGTGGCGTCGGCCCAGGCCGGGTCGGCGCCTCCTGCCCCGGTCGCGCGGGTCGGCCTTGCGCGGCGGAGCGGCCGGCATGTAGACTGCGGTCGAGTGGTGCTGCGGGGCGCTGTCCCCGCGGGAGGCCGCGCCCCCGGGCGGCGGTCCTCGACCACCCCTGCTGCTCGGCCATCACGGGTCCGCAGAGCGGGCCCCCGTTGACGGAGTGCTCTGATGCCGGTGTTCGCGTACGAAGGCCGCACGTCTGGCGGTGAAGTTCGGAAGGGCGAGGTCGAAGCCGCCGATCCGGACGCCGCCCGGTCGCGGCTCCGGCAGATGCAGATCCAGGCGACGAGCGTGAAGCCCAAAGGTGGCTTTGGCTCGACCGAGATCAAGATCCCGATGCCGGCGTTTTTGCAGCCGAAGGTCGGCACGAAGGATCTGGTCATCTTTGTGCGCCAGTTCGCCACGATGATCGACTCGGGCCTGCCGCTGGTGCAGTGCCTCGACATCCAGAGCAAGCAGGCGCCGAACCCGACCTTCCGCAAGCAGCTGGTCCACATCAAAGAGCAGGTCGAGTCGGGCGCGACCTTTGCCGATGCCCTCAAGAAGTACCCGGGCACCTTCGACGAGCTCTTCCGCAACATGATCGCGGCCGGCGAGGTCGGCGGCATCCTCGACACCATCCTCAACCGCCTCGCGCAGTACCTCGAGAAGGCCGACAAGCTCAAGCGCCAGATCAAGGGCGCCATGATGTACCCGACCATCGTCATGGTCGTCGCGTTCGTCGTCGTCGCCCTGCTGCTGCTCAAGGTCGTGCCGACCTTCGAAGAGATGTTCGCCGAGTTTGGCTCGGCCCTGCCCGCGCCGACGCAGTTCGTCGTCGATCTGAGCAAGTGGCTGCAGGCCAACTTCTTCTACGTGGTCATCGGCATCGGCGGCACGGTCTACGGCACCAAGTACTTTTATGGCACCAAGCGCGGCGAGGTGCTGCTCGACGGCATCATGCTCAAGGCGCCGGTCTTCGGCGACCTGCTGACCAAGGTCGCCGTCGCCCGCTTCTGCCGCACGCTCGGCACCATGATCAGCTCGGGCGTGCCGATCCTCGAGGCGCTCGACATCTGCGCGCGCACCGCCGGCAACAAGGTCATCGAGAACGCGGTCATGCGCGTGCGGGACGCCATCTCTGAGGGCCGCACCATCGCCGACCCGCTGCTCGAGGCCAAGGTCTTCCCCGAGATGGTCTGCCAGATGATCAGCGTCGGCGAGGCCACCGGCGCGCTCGACGTCATGCTCAACAAGGTCGCCGACTTCTACGAAGAAGAGGTCGACCAGGCGGTCGAGAACCTCACGAGCATGATCGAGCCGATCATCATCGTGTTCCTCGGCGTGGTCATCGGCGGCCTCGTCATCGCGATGTACATGCCGATCTTCTCGATGGCGTCCAGCATCGGCGGGTAGCGCGTGGACTTCAGCCGCTCGCTGGCGGGCTGGTCCAGCCGGGCCGCCATCACCGGCTACTTGTTGCTCAAGCTGGTCCTCGGTTTTGTCTGGCTCGGCCGGCTGGCCTGGACCCTGCGCGACACCGAGGGCGGCCTGCACCCCGGGCCCTTTGTCTGGGCGGGCGGCCTCTTTTTGGCGATGGCGGTCAGCGCCCTGCTGCTGCGCCGCTACGGCGACGCGCGCTGGTTTGGCTGGACCCAGCTGCTCATCGACACCGCCTTTGTCGCGACCCTGGTCAGCGCCTCGGGTGGGCCGACCAGCCCCTTCTTCTTGCTGTTCTTCGTCAACATCGTGGCTGCGGGCTTTCTGGTGCCGTCGACGGGCCCGTTGGGCATCGCTGGCGCCAACGCCGCCGCCTATGCGCTGGTGCTCGGCTCCTTCGGCATCCAGCGGATGCTCGGCGCGCTGAACAACGACCCGCTGCTCGCCTACACCCACGTCCTGCTGCAGTTCTTCGCCTTCCTGCTGGTGGGGATGCTCTCCACCACCCTCAGCAGCGGCCTGCGGCGGGCCCGCCAGGCCCTGATGGCCGAGCAGCGGCAAAACCAGCTTCTCAAAGACCGCCAGGACGTCATCCTCGCGAACCTCGACTCGGCGGTGCTGCTCACCGACACGGCCGGCGCGGTGGTCGACGCCAACCCCGCCGCCCGCCGGCTCTTTGGCGACGTGGTGGGCACGCCGGTCAGCGCGCTCTTCTCGGCCGCCGAAGACCGGTGGGAGCAGAGCCACACCCAGGGGGAGGCGGCGCGCACCCTGCTGTGCAGCCGCAGCCACCTCGATGGCGGAGAGCAGGTCGTCGTGGTCGAGGACATCACCGAGCTGCGCCGGATGGAGGCGGCGGTGGCCCGCGAGGAGCGCCTCAGCGCGGTCGGGCGCCTCGCCGCGGGCCTCGCCCACGAGATCCGCAACCCGCTGGCCAGCCTGAGCGGCTCGGTCCAGCTGCTGCAGACCGAGCGGCAGGACCCCCTCTACGACATCATGCTGCGCGAAGTGCAGCGCCTCAACGGCCTGGTCGAGGACTTTTTGGACTCGGCCCGCCCGGCGGGGGTCCGCCCCGAGTGGGTCGAGCCGGCCCCGGTGGTCGATGAGCTGCTGCTGACCCTGCGCAATGATCCGCGCTTTCGCGACCGCGCGCTCGGGCGGGCGCCGGCCGAGCTGCCGGTGGCCCCGGCCTGGCTGGACCCGGCCCGGTTCCGTCAGCTGCTGTGGAACCTGCTGCTCAACGCCGCGCAGGCCACCCGGGCCGGCGGCACGGTCACCGTCGAGCTGCACGACGAGGGCGCCGACCTCGTGATGAGCGTGCGTGACGACGGGGTCGGCGTCTCGCCCGAGCTGCTGCCGCGCATCTTCGATCCCTTCTTCACCAACAAGGTCGGCGGGACCGGCCTCGGGCTCGCCAACGTGGAGCGGCTCACCCGCGCGCATGGCGGCGGCGTCGTGGTCCGCAGCGGGGTGGGGGAGGGGACCTGCTTCACCCTGCGCTTCCCGCGCCCCGCTGCGCGCGGCGGGCCCAGCGGAGCCCCGCCGGCGCCCCCGCTTCGAGGAGCTTGACGATGGCCAAGGGTCGCGTGCTGGTCGTGGATGACGACCTCTCGATGCGCCAGTTCCTCAGCATCCTGCTGCAGCGCGAGGGCTACCTCGTCGACGCGGCGGACAGCGCCGAGGCCGCGCTCGCCGGTCTGGCCCAGAGCTGGCCCGACCTCGTGCTCTCGGACGTCAACATGCCCGGGATGACCGGCCTGGAGCTGCTCGTCGAGCTCAAGCGCCGGGGGCTCGCCGCCGGCCGCGGGGTCGAGGTGGTGCTGGTGACGGCCTACGGCACCGCGAACACCGCGGTCGAGGCCATGAAGGCCGGCGCCGCCGACTATGTGCTCAAGCCCTTCAACAACGACGAGCTGCTGCTGGTCGTGCGCCGGGCGCTGGCCCGCCGCGATCTGGAGATCGAGAACGAGCAGCTCAAGCGCGAGCTGAAGGACAAGTTCCACTTCGGGCAGCTCATCGGCAACGCCCCGGCGATGATGGAGGTCTACGAGCTCATCCGCCGGGTGAAAGACACGCGGATCAACTGCTTGCTGGTCGGAGAGAGCGGCACGGGCAAAGAGCTGGTCGCCCGCGCCATCCACCACAGCGGGCCCCGGGCCGACCGGGCGTTCACCGCGGTCAACTGCGGCGCCATCCCCGAGGGCCTGGTCGAGAGCACCCTGTTTGGGCACCGGCGCGGGGCGTTTACCGGGGCGGACCGTGACCGCGAGGGCCTGCTGCAGGCCGCCCACCGGGGCACGCTGTTCCTCGACGAGGTCAACTCGCTGCCGCTGTCGGCCCAGGTCAAGCTGCTGCGGGTGCTGCAAGAACGGCGGTTCACGCCGGTCGGCGAGACGCGGGAGCAAGAGGTCGACGTGCGGGTGGTCGCGGCGTCGAACGCCCACCTCGAGGACCTGGTGAAAGAGGGCCACTTCCGCGAAGACCTCTACTACCGGCTCAACGTCGTCCAGCTGCGCATCCCGCCGCTGCGCGACCGGGTCGAGGACATCCCGGTGCTGGTCCGGCACTTCATCCGAGAGTTCGCCGCCGAGTACGAGAAGCCCGTGCACGGCATCAGCCCCGAGGCCCTCGACCTGCTGCGGGCCTGGTCCTTCCCCGGCAACGTGCGCGAGCTGCGCAACACGGTCGAGCGGGCGGTGGCCCTGTGCGCCGGCGGGCTCGTCTTGGCCGCCGACCTGCCCGCCCAGCTCACCGAGCCCCGGTCCGCCGCCCGGCCGCCCGCCGCCGGGTACAGCTTCCCCGAAGATGGCGTCAACCTCGACGCGCTGATGGCCGACATGGAGCGCGGCTGGCTGACCGCGGCGCTCGACGCGGCGGAGGGGAACAAGACCCAGGCCGCGCGCCTGCTGCAGATGTCTTTCCGGAGCTTTCGCTACCGCTTGGCCAAGTACGACCTCGACACGCCCGACCGCCCCTGAGCGCGGCGCGGCTGACGCGGAGCGGCACACTGACAAAGATCGTCAGCCCCCACCTGACGAAAATTGTCAGCCCCGGTTGAAAAGCCGCACCAGACGATGTCCTGATGGTTGGCACGGGTCTTGAAGAGGGGATGGCGTCGGGCGCAGCGACTTGGTGTCGCACTCCCCCGAAGACGCGGCGAGGCACACCGCCGCCCGAAAGTCCCCCCGCAGCGGGCGCGGCCCGCACCCCAGGAGGCCATATGTTCAACAAGAAGGGCTTTACCCTCGTCGAGCTCATGATCGTCGTCGCCATCATCGGCATCCTGGCCGCCATCGCGATCCCGAACTTCGTCGCGATGCAGTACCGCGCCAAGCGCGCCGAGGTCCCGAGCAACGTCGACGGCATCAAGACCGCCCAGCTCGCCTACGACGCCGCCTTCGACGTCTTCATCAACGAGCCGACCTTCCAGCCCCGCACCGCCATCACCGGCGCCGCTGGCAAGACCCAGGCCGACTGGATCCCGACCTCCCGCTTCCAGACCCTCGGCTGGGCCCCGGACGGCAAGGTCCGCGGCATCTACAAGGTCAACTCGATCAGCTCGACCGACTTCCGCGTGAACGGCCAGTGCAACGTCGACGGCGACACCGTCCTCGCCGAGTACACCGCCACCAAGTCGATCAACAGCGTCCCCACCCCGACCACCACCAACACGGTGTTCTAGTCGGCGCGGGCGTGGCCTCCGCCGCGCCCGACCCCGCAGGGGCTGCAGACCCCCGCCTCCCCACCCGCCGAGGGCGCGCATGACGCGGAACCCTTCGACTGGTGGGCGAGACGGGGGCCTCGCCGTTTTGGGCAGCCCCGCGCGGTGGGCCCTGCCCCTGCTGCTGCTCGTCGTCGCCGTGGCCCACGCGGGCGCCCTGCGGGCCGGCTTTGTGTGGGACGACACGCCGCTGCTGCTCCGCAACCGGCTGCTCGGCGACCCGACCGCGCTGGGCCCGCTGCTCGCCGGCGATCTGTGGGCCGGCGCCCCGGTCGAAGACGGCCGCTCGGGCTACTACCGGCCGTTGCTGCTGCTCGACTATAGCGTCGACGTCGCTCTGTTCGGCTTCTCGGCGCCCTGGATGCACCTGCGCGGGCTGCTCTGGCACCTGCTCGCGGTCGCCGCCGCGTGGCGCCTCGCGCGGGGCCTGCTCTCGCCCTGGCCGGCGGCGGTCGCGGCGCTGATCTTCGGCCTCCATCCGGTGCAGGCCGAGGCGGTCACCTGGATCGCGGCCCGCAACGACCCGATGGCCGCGGCGATCGGCGGCTGGGCCCTGGTCGCCGCCGCGCAGGGGGACGCCCGGTCGCGCGCGGGGGCGGCCCTGCTCTCGGGCCTCGCGCTGCTGAGCAAAGAGTCGGCGCTGCTGTTGCCGGCCCTGCACCTCGCGCTGGTCTGGGCGCGGGGCGGCGGGGCGCGCGGGGCCGTCCCCGGGGGCGTCGCGCTCGGCCTCGGCCTGCTGCCGCCGCTTGTCCTGCGCCTGAGCCTGGGGGTCGACGGGGCCGGGCTCCCCGCACCGGCGGGGTGGGCCCTGCTCGGCGACGCGGCTCCCTCCCTCGTGGGGCTGGCCGCCGGGCTGCTGGCGGCGCCGCTGCCCGGCGCGGCGGGCTGGGCCCTCGAGTACGTCGACCGGGCGCCGGCTTGGCGCCTCGCCCTGGGCGCGGTCGTGCTCGGCGGCGGCGCGGTGGCGCTGCTGCGGGCGCGCCCCGGCCTGCGGTGGGGGGCGCTGCTCTGGATCGCCGCGGCCGGCGCGCCGCCGCTGCTCGCGGTGGCCGACAAGGGCCTGTTCGGCGAGCGCTACCTCTACCTCGCGCTGATCGGCGTCGGCTGGCTCGTGGGCGCGCAGCTCTCCGCCCGGGCGGCCCGGCCCGCCGCCCTGGCCCTCGCCGCGCTCGGGGCGCTGGGCCTGCACCTGCGCGCCCCGGATTGGGCCGACGACGACGCGCTCTGGGCGGCCAGCCGCGCGGCGGTGCCGACCCCCTACACCGCGGCCTCGGCCGGGCACGCGCGGTTCCTCGCCGGCGATCTGGATGGGGCGCGCGCCGCCTTCATCGCCGCGGTCGATGATCCAGAGCCGTGGCTCGACGCCTGCGCGCCGCTGCTGGCGACCGCGGTGGACCAGGGGCGGGCGCCGCTTGGGGTCCAGCTCGCCGCCTGGGCGGCCCTGCAGGGCTGCGACGACGCGCGGTTCCGGGCCAGCCAGGCGCTGCTGCTCGCGGCCTGCGGGCGCTGGGCCGAGGCCGAGCGGGCGGTGGCCCAGGCCGGCGCGGACCCGACCGGCCGGGCCGCGGTGGTGCGGGCGGCCCTCGCGCTGCGCGCGGGCGACGAGGCCGCGGTGCGGTCGTTGGAGGCCGGGTTTGGCGGGACACCGCCCCTGCGCGCGCAGGCCGAGCAGCTCATCCTGGCCGCAGGGGGCACCGGGCCATAGGGGGGCGGCTGCGCGGGGCGCGCGACGCCGTCCTCCGCCCGCGCTTGACGAGGCCCACGATGGCTCCGGCCGCCCCCGCCCGCCGCCTCCCCCCGCTCGGCCTCGTCCTCGGCTTCATCCTCGCGCTTGGCGCGGCCGGCGCCCACCGGGCCCAGCGGGCGGCCGACGCGGTGCGGTTCGGCCGCGACGATCCCGAGTCCTGGGTGCACCCTGACGGCGAGGCGCTGCGGGTCGCCGCGCTCGGCCAGCACGTGCTGGTCGGCGACGTGGTCTGGGTGCGGGCCCTGCTCTACTTCGCCGATGCCCTCGACACGCCCAGCGACGTCAAGCGCGAGTGGCAGCGGGCCAGCCTCGACGCGGTCGTCACCCTCGACCCGCGGTGGCGCACGCCGTACTTCTATGGGGGCAGCTTCTTGCGGCTGCTTGGCGACATTGACGCCTCAGACGCGCTGCTCGAGCGGGGCATGCGCTACCTGCCCGCCGACCCCTATTTTCCCTTCTCGGTGGGCATGAACGCCTTTCTCTACCGGAAGGACCCGGCCCGCGCCGCCCAGTTCGTCGGGCTCGCCGCGCGGCTGCCCGGCGCGCCAGACTGGTACCGCAACGCGGCGGCCGGCATCCTCGACCGCAGCGGCCAGCGGCGGGTCGCGCTCCGGTACCTGGGCGAGCAGATCGACGCCGAGTCCCGGCCGGCGGCCCGCGAGGTGCTGCTCCGCAAGCAGCGCCAGCTGCTGCACGACGAGCTCGGCGACCAGCTCGGCCGCGCGCGCGACCAGCTCGAGGCCGCGCAGGGCGCGCCGGTCACCACCCTCGACGCGCTGGGGCCCTTGCCTCCCGACCCCTTCGGTGAGGTCTGGATCATCGCGCCAGACGGCCTCATCCGCAGCGCGGCCGCTGAGCGGGTCGAGCGGGCCCGCGCCCAGGCCCGCGAGCGCGACACCGTCGCGGGCGCCCCGTGAACCTGAGCCCGGCCGACCCGAACCTGCCCCGCGCCGAGGACCCCGCCGCGGCGGCTGCGCCCCCGCGCGGCGCGGGACCTGCGCCCAGCGGCGCGGATGGGCTGCCCCGCCCCGCGCCCCTGCCCGTGGCGCTGGTCGCGCTGGGCAGCTCGCTCGGCGACCGGCACCGGCACCTGCGGGCCGCGGCCGCGCTCCTCCAGGCCACCGGGGGCCTGCACCTGCGCGCCGTGTCCCGGCCCTACCGCACCCGCCCCGTCGGCCCCGCCCGTGGCTGGTTCCTCAACGCGGTCCTCGCGCTGGACTGCGCGCTCAGCCCCGGCGACCTGCTGCGCCGCTGCCAGTGGATCGAGGGCCGGCTCGGGCGCCAGCGCAGCCTGCGGTGGACCGACCGGGTCATCGATCTCGACGTGCTGATGGTCGGAGACGCCGTGATCGACGGGCCAGAGCTGACGCTGCCCCACCCGCGCATGGCCGGCCGCAGCTTCGTGCTGCGCCCCGCCGCCGAGGTCTGCGGCCCGCTGCCGCTGCCCCTGCCCGAGGGCCCCGGCGCGACCGCCCCGGTCTGGCCTCTGGGCCCGGGCCTCGCCCCCGCGCCCCGCTGGGCGCTTGCCGCCCGACCCCCCCGGCGCTAGGCCGGCCCGCCCGCCAGGAGCCCCCATGAAGTTCTTCCTCGACACCGCGAAGATCGACGAGATCCGCCAAGCCCACGCCTGGGGCCTGATCGACGGGGTCACGACCAACCCGACGCTGATCGCCCGCGCTGGCGGCGACTTCGTCGAGACCATCCACCAGATCTGCGAGATCGTCCAGGGCCCGGTCTCGGCCGAGACGGTGTCCGAGGACGCCGACGGCATGCTGCGCGAGGGCCGCCTGCTCGCGCGGGTCAGCCCGCACGTGGTGGTCAAGCTGCCCCTGACCCTGCCCGGCCTTCAGGCCTGCAGCGCGCTGTCGGCCGAGGGCATCCGCACCAACGTCACGCTGTGCTTCACGGCCAACCAGGCCCTGCTCGCGGCCAAGGCCGGGGCCACCTACGTCAGCCCCTTCCTCGGGCGGCTCGACGACATCAGCACCGACGGCCTGCAGCTCATCCGCGACATCGTAGCGATCTACCGCAACTATCCGGCGCTGAAGACCCAGGTCCTCGCCGCCAGCGTGCGCCACCCGATGCACATGCACCAGGTCGCCCTCGCCGGCGCGCACGTCGCCACGCTGCCGATGTCGGTCCTCAAGTCTTTGGTCAGCCACCCGCTCACCGACAAGGGCGTCGCCGCCTTCCTCGCCGACTGGAAGACCGTGCCCAACAA
>JBJONS010000197.1:0-5872 GCA_046051725.1 Pseudomonadota bacterium
GCACCTGCAGGGCCAGCGCCAGGGGCAGGTCGAGTGCCCGGCTGAGCGCCCCGCCGAGCGCGGCGTACAGCGGGGATCGGAAGGGGGCGTAGAAGACCAGATCACCGTGCAGCAGGGCGTAGGCGCCGAGGTAGCTGTCGTGCCAGTCCACGCCGGCGGCGCGCCAGCCGTCGGCGGCCGCCTCGAAGCCGCCGGCCAGCGCCCAGAGGAGCAGCAGGCCCGCGGGGAGCAGGCGCCCGAGGCCGCGCAGCGGGCGGAGCAGGCGGCCCGGCGCCTCGACCACGGCCTGCGGCGCGATCAGCAGGAGCAGCAGCGCCAGCCCGACCAGCGCGAGCAGCAGCGCCTCGGGCTGGCGCAGGGCCACCGCCCGCGCCGGATCGGCGAGCAGGCGCAGATCGCCCTGCGAGAGCCCGAGCGCGAGCGCCACGCCGAGGCCGGCGGCCAGCCCCGGCCGGGCCAGCGGGCCCGGGGGCAGCCGTCCGCCCCGCGGCCCCATCAGCCGCCAGCGGCCGCGAAGGCCTGCAGCGCGCTGCCGAGCAGCGCAGCCGCCCGACGCAGCCGGTCGGGCTCGTAGACCGCGGCGAGGCGCACCAGATCCCGCCCGTTGGCCGGGTCACCGAAGAAGCCCGGCCCCGGGGCCAGCATGACGCTCTCGCCGTCCTCTTCGAAGCGCTCGACCAAGAAGCGGGCGAAGGCCTCGGTGTCAGCCACGGGGAGGGAGGCCATCAAGTAGAAGGCGCCCATCGGCTTGTGGGTGCGGACGCCGGGGATGGCCGCCACGCCGGCGTGCAGCGCGTCGACCCGGGCGCCCCAGGTGGCCCGCAGCTCGGCGTAGTAGTGCTCGGGCAGGGCAAAGGCGGCCTCGCCTGCGGCCTGGGCGAGGGGCTGGGGCCCCAGGCGGGCCTGGCCGAGGCGCTCGACCCGCTCCATCACCGCGCGGTTGCGGCAGATGAGCAAGCCGAGGCGCAGGCCGCAGGCCGCCCAGGTCTTGGACATCGAGTCGACGGCCAGCACGTGATCTTTGGCGAAGTCGAAGGAGAGGGCGGTCGGCGCGGGCTGGCCGAACCAGATCTGGCGGTAGACCTCGTCGGCGATGACGAAGAGGTCGCGCTGGACGGCCCACTCGAGCACGCTGCCCACCTGGTCGGCGGTCCAGACCGCGCCGGTCGGGTTGCCCGGGTTCGAGAACAGCAGGGCCCGGGTGCGGTCGGTGCGGACGGCGTCGAGGGCCGCGGCCGAGGGCGGGCCAAAACCGTCGGCCAGCTCGGTGCGCAGCGGCACCACGCGCACGCCCGCGGCGGTGCAGAACCCGTTGTAGTTCGTGTAGAAGGGCTCAGGGACAATGATCTCGTCGCCCGGGTCGCAGACCGCCAGCAGGGCGAAGAGCAGGGCCTCGCTGCCGCCGGTGGTGATGGCCACGTCGAGCGGGCCGAGGCCGGGGCAGCTCTGGGCGTGCCACGCGGCGGCGGCGGCGCGGCAGGACGGCGTGCCGCTGCTCGGGCCGTAGGCCAGCAGCGGCGGCCGGAAGTTGGCGATCGCCTCCATCATCGGCGCGGGCGTCGGCAGGTCAGGCTGGCCGATGTTGAGCCGGTGGAAGCGGACGTCGGCGCGGGCCATCGCGACGGCGTCGAGCTTGCGGATGGCGCTCTCTTGGAGCGAGAGCGCGCGGGCGGAGAGCTTGGGCATGCGGGGCTCCAGCCAGGGGGGAGCCCCGGCGAGCGCTCAGCCTACCTCAAGGCGGCGGGCCAGCTCAGCCAGCGCGTCGCGCTCTGCCTTCTCTACGTTGCCGAACACGCCGAAAAGCCCGCCGGTGGCCGCGGCCACGGCCTGGGCCGCCCGCAGCAGGCTGTCGCGCTCACCAGCCGGCACGGCGGCGGCGAGGTAGCGCAGCGCGGCCTGCTCGAGCGCGGCGGCCGGCGGGGTGCGGAGCAGATCCTGCACCAGCGCCCAGGCCTCGGACCCTTCGCCGACGCCGGCCTGGCGGGCCGCCAGCTCGATGAGCTGCCGCTCTTCGGGCTCGACCGCGCCGCTGGCCCAGGCCACCTTCACCAGCGGGACGAGGTGGAGCACCGGCAGCGAGGCCGGGGCGATGCCGAGCTCGGCGAGGATGAGGGCGAGCTCATGGCTCACCACGCCGCTCTTCTCGATGCCCGCGGCGGCGCGCTCGACCTCGAGCTGCCGGCGGAGCTTCTCGATGAGCTCGGCCTCGTGCTTGTGCACAAACTCGGCCTCGTTGGACTTCCACAGGTCATCGATCGGGCTGGACATCGGCGCTCCAGGTGCGCGGGGGCGGGCCCGCGTCGGGGAGGGAGGCGGCGGCGGGCGGCTCCGGCGCGCGGAGGCCCGCGCCGCCGCGGGGCGCACCGCCTAACCCGGCGGGCCCGGCCGCACCCCGGGCCCGGGGCCGAGGCAGATCAGGGCAGCAGGCGCACGAAGCCGTCGAGCGGCGGGCGGGGCACCTCGCCGACCCGCGCCGGGACGCCGACGAAGACGAGGCCCACGCAGCGCTCGACCGCGGGGTCGATCCCGAGCAGGGCGAGCGCGCCGGGCGCCCGGGTGAGCGGGCCGGTGCTCCACTTGGCGCCGAGCCCGAGGCCGTGGGCGAGCAGCTGCAGGTTCTGGACCGCGCAGGCCACCGCCGCGTAGTCCTCCTCGCGGCGAACGGGGTCGTCGGCCAGCACCTGGCTGACCGCGAGGATCTCCATCGGGGCGGTCCACATGGCGGCGATCTTGTCGCGCAGCGGGCCGATCAGGGCCTTGCCGTGCTTGCCCTCTTTCTCAGCGACCGCCAGCGGGATGAGCGCCGCGCGGGTCTGCGGCCCAATCGCGGTGAAGCGCCAGGGCCACGTCAATTTGTGGCAGGGCGCCTGGTGGGCGGCCGCGAGCAGCCGGTCGCGCAGGCCGGGCGGAGCGGCCGCGGGCAGCCACTCATGCACGGTGCGGCGGCCGAGCAGGGCAACCTCCAGGTTCATCGGATCATTCGTGGACATCTGCGCTCCGTGGTCGGGGAGCCCCCCGGCGGTGCGGGCGGCGGCGGCTGCGTTAGGGCGCCCTCTCGCCGCGCGCGGGCGTGGAGGACGCGCCCGCCGACGAGGCCTTGCGCGCCGCGTTCTCCAGGCGGGCCGCGCTATCCCTCCCCTCCCCCGCGTCCAGCGCCGCCGGTGCCCCATGACTGAGGCCGCCCCCTCCTCCTCCAAGAACATCCTGATCTTGTGGGGGACCGAGACCTACACCGCCGAGGGCCTCGCCCAGCAGGCCAGCAAGGCCCTGGCCAAGCGCGGCTACGCCGTGAAGGTCGACGACATCGAGAAGGTGACCCCCGAGAGCCTGCGGGCCGCCCGCACCGTGCTCATCGTCACCAGCACCTACGGCAACGGCGACCCGCCGGCGAACGCCGAGCCGCTGCACGCGGCGCTGATGGACGAGGGCGCGCCGACGATGGAAGGGCTGCGCTTCTCGGTCTGCGGCCTCGGCGACACGACCTACCCGCGCTTCGCCCAGTGCGGCAAAGACTTCGACCGCCGGCTGGGCGAGCTGGGCGCCCTGCGCCTCGCGCCCCGCCAAGACTGCGATGTGGACGTCGATGAGCCGTTTGCGAGCTGGTTGAGCGCGGTGGTGGCCGGCCTCGCCGCCCTGCCCTGGGATGAGGTGGTCGCCGCGCCGGCCGCCGCCCCCGCGCCGGCGGTCGCGGCCGCGCCGGTGGTGGTGAGCGCTCCGGTGGCCTTCGCCGGCCCGCCGCCCCGGCCCGACGCGCCGCTGGGTAGCCGCCGCAACCCCGCGACCTTCACCGTGCTCGAGAACCACGCGGCGACCGGGCCCGGGGCCAGCCGCGAGGTGCGCCACCTGCGCCTCGACCGCGGCGCCGGCGCGCTCAACGGCACCTTCGACTACGCCGCCGGCGACAGCCTCGCGCTGTGGGCGCCCAACGATCCCAGCGTGGTGGACGCCATCCTCGCCGCCGGTCGCCTGCACGACGACGCGCCGGTGCGGGTGGGCGACGACACCCTGCCCCTGCGCGAGGCCCTGCTCCACCGGCTCGAGCTGACCACCTTCGACGCCCGCTTGGCCGACTGGATCGTCGACCAGGGCGGCAAGCTCGCCGAGCCCACCGAGCAGGTTGACGTGCAGCTCGTCGATCTGGTGCGCGGCGCCCGCGTGCAGTTCGACCCCGAGGTGCTGGTCAAGGCCCTGCGGCCGCTGGCCCCGCGGCTCTACTCGATCGCGTCGGGCCCCAGCGTGAGCCCCGGGCACGTCGATCTGCTCGCCAGCGTGGTGCGCTACACGGCCTTCGGCCAGCCCCGCTGGGGCGTGGCGACCGGCTGGATGGCCAACCGCCTGCCGGTGGGCGCGCAGCTGCACGGCTACCTGCAGGCGGCCCCGCACTTCCGCCTGCCCGCCGACGAGGTCGACATCCTGATGATCGGCCCCGGGACCGGCATCGCCCCCTTCCGCGCCTTCCTGCACGAGCGGGCGGCCCGCCGGGCGAAGGGCGGCTCGTGGCTGGTCTACGGCAGCCGCAACCGGGCCCACGACCTGCTGTACGCGGCCGAGCTCGAGGGCTGGCGGGCCGACGGCACGCTCAGCCGGCTCGATCTTGCGTTCTCGCGCGACGCGGGCGTGTCGCCCGACGACCGCTACGTCCAGCACAAGCTGCTGGCGGCCGGGGCCGAGGTCTGGTCGCTGATCCAGCGGGGCGGCGTGATCTACGTCTGCGGCGACGCCAAGGCGATGGCGCCCGACGTGCACAAGGCCCTGCACCAGATCGCTGTCAAGCACGGTGATCTCAACGACGAGCAGGCCAAGGCCACGATCAAAGACCTGGCCCAGTCCGGCCGCTACCTGCGCGACGTGTACTGAGGCGCGGCGCGGCGGCGCCTCCGCCTGCGCGGCCCTCCTCCCCCGTGCGGACGCCCGCGCCCGGCGCGAACCGCCCGCTCCCCCGCGACCTCTGCCGGAGGACCGATGCCCGCGCCCCGCTGCCCGACCGACCGCTACCTCCGCTGGCCCGAGCTGCTCGCCTGGACCGAAGATCTGGCCGCGCTCTGCCCCGAGCGGGTCGAGCGCCGGGTGGTCGGCCACACCGCGCAGGGCCGGCCGCTGGTGCTGCTGCTCATCGGCGCCCCCGGCGACCGGGCGGCGCGCCCGACCTTCTGGCTCGACGGCGGCACCCACGCGGCGGAGTGGCTGGGCGTGCTCAGCGTGGTCGACGTGGTGAACCACTGGATGGAGGCCCTGGATCGCGGGGACCCCGAGCTGAGCGCCTGGTTCGCCACCCACACCGCGGCGGTGATGCCCTGCGTGAGCCCCGATGGCCTCGACGCGATGGTCGAGGGGGCGCCGTACCTGCGCAGCACCCTGCGGCGCGGGCCGGCGGGCGCCCTGCGCGAGGGCTGGACCCCCCAGGACATGGACGGGGACGGCGTGGTCCGCCTGCTGCGCTGGCGCCACCCCGCCGGCCCCTACGTGCAGGACGAAGAGGAGCCCCTGTTCATGCGGGCGCGGCGCCTCGATGATGACGCCGCAGACGCCTTTTTCGTGGTGGAGGAGGGGGCGCTGCTCGACCCGGGCGGGCGGCTCGCCGCCGAGGCCGGGCCCGCGCTGCTGCGCCAGGCTCCCCGCGAGTTCGGGCTCGATCTGAACCGCAATTTCCCGGGGAATTGGGCGCCTGGCGCCATGTTCGGCATGGATCATGGCAGCTACCCGGGCTCAGCCCCCGAGGCGGCGGCGATGATGGCGGCGCTCGAGGCCCTGCCCGGGGTCTCGGCCGCGGTCACCAACCACACCTTCTCGGGCGTGCTGCTCACCGCGCCCTACCGCCCCGACACGCAGCTCAGCCCGGCCGATCTGCGCAGCGTGCAGGCGGTGGCCGCCG
>JBJONS010000198.1:0-3969 GCA_046051725.1 Pseudomonadota bacterium
CCGCCAACGCGGGCGCTTGGCGCGAGACCGGCGGCTACTGAGCCGGTCCGCGGTCGGTCTGCGGCCGCGCTGCAGGTGGCCAGCCTGCGCGCGGCGCCGCTGACGCCCTGGGTGGTGCGCCTGGACCATCCGGTCCGACCGCCCACCGCGCAGCCCGCCGCTGATCGGCGGCGCTCAGGCCGCGCAGCCCGTCCGCCCGCTCCTCCCCCTGCGCCGCCGGCCCGCCCGCGCCGCACCGTCGCCCGCCCGCTGCGGCGGGCGTTTCTTTTCTCCCGTCCGCTGTGGTCCAGCCCGATTCCCCCGCCCGCTTCGCCCCGCCCGACCTCTCCCGCCCGAGCCGCGCCGCATGAGCCGCCCCCGCCTCCGCCGCCTCGCGCCCGCGCTCGACCCCGACGCGCTCGGCGCTGAGCTGCTTGGCTTCCTCGGCTCGATCGAGGGGGCGCTCGGCGACTTGGCCGGCGGTGACGGCGCGCCCCCGGGCTTTGATCCCCGGCTCTTCCTCGCGCCGGGCCTGCCGCGGGTGCGGCCGCTGCTCGTCCTGCTCAGCGCCCGGGCCGCCGCCGCCGAAGCCGACGGGGGCCGCGCCGACGCCGAGCACCTCCACGTCGCCGCCAGCGAGGACCTGGGCGCCGCCGCCGAGCTGCTGCACGTCGCGGTGGCCCTGCACGACGCCGCGCTGGGCCGCCAAGGGGGCCGCCGCCGCCGGGCCGCCCGCCGCCTGCTCAGCGGGGCCGCCGGCCTGCTCGGCGGCAACCACCTGACCCTGCGCGCGCTCGAGCTGTCGCGCGCCGGGGGCAGCCCCGAGGTGGTCGGCGACATGCTCGAGGCCATGCGCGAGATCGGCGAGGCCCACGCGATCGCCCAGCGCACCTCGGGCAAGCTCCCCAGCCCCGAAGAGGCCGCGGCGGTCGCCGAGGGCCACACCGGCGCGGTCTTCGCCTTCGCCTGCCGGGCCGGCGCGCGCCTCGCCGGCGGCGAGCGCCGCCACGCCACCAGCCTCGGCCGCTACGGGCGCCACGCCGGGGTCGCCTGGCAGATCGCCGAAGAGATGGCCTTGCTCGACGCGCGCGGCCCCGACGAGCTCACCGCCCTCGAAGACCGGGCCGAGCGCGGGCGCGCCGGCCTCGCCCTCGCCCTCGCCGCCGCCGCCGCCCCGCCGGTGGGTGAGGCCTGGGCCCGCCTCGGCCGGCAGCCCAGCCCCGAGCGCGCCCGCGCCCTCGTCGAGCTGCTGCACCAGCACGGCGCCCTCGCGCCCGCCCGCGAGCGCCTCGTGCAAGAGTCCTGGCGGGCCCGCACCGCCCTGCACGGCCTCGGCCCCTCGGCCAGCCGCGACCTGCTCGAGCACATCGTGACCCAGCTCGGCCGCACCGCGCCCGAGGGCCGCGGTGAGGGCTGAGCGCCGGGACCGCGCGCCGACCGTCGGCCGATCCAGAGCGGTTAAGCAGACGCCCCGGCCGTCCCGCCGGCCGCCCCGCGCGCGGGGGAGGGAGCCGCATGCGCGAGATCTACCTGGTGGCGCTGTCTCTGGTCGAGGGCACCCCCGAGGGCCCCGAGGCCGCCGCGGTGGCCGCCCTGCGCGCCGCCCTCGCCTCGGCCGGGGTCAAGCCTGGCGCCCTCGACGAGCTGCGCCTCGGCGCGGCCGGCCCGGCGCTGCCGCCCGGCGTCGACAAGCGGGTGGCGCTGGCCGCCGGCCTGCCCCCGCGGCTGCCGACCACCCGCTGCCCGCCGGGCGGGGCCGAGGCCCTCTTTAGCCTCTGCGAGGCCATCTCGGGCGGCTGGTGTGGGCTTGGCCTCGCGATCGGGCTGCAGGCGGGCGCCGCGCCCGAGGCCGCCGCGCTGGGCCTGCCCGACCCGGCGCGCCCCGCGGCCGACCCGCTCAGCGACGACCTCGCCTGGCGGCTCGCCCCCACCGATCTCGCCGCCGCCGCCGCGCTGCTCGCCGCCCATGCCCCCCTCGACGAAGCCAGCACCGCCGCCTGGGCGCACGCCTTGCTCGGCCCCGACGCCGATCCCGCCGCGCTGCCCCAGGCCGCCCCGATCGCCGCTGGCGCCTCGGCCTGCCTGCTCGCCAGCGCCGAGGCCCTGGCCGAGCACAAGCTGCAGCCCATCGCCCGCATCGTCAGCCTCGGCCTGACCGGCGCCGATCCGGCCCTCTGGCCGATGGCCGCCGCCGCCGCCGCCGAGCAAGCCCTGCACCGCCTCGGTTTTGCGCCCGCGGACCTGCGGGCGGCCGCGCTGGACGCCGCCGCGCTGCCCGCGCTGGTCGCGGTGGCCGAGCGCCTCCAGCTGCCCCCGCACCGCGCCGCGGCCGGCGCCGGCGCGCTGGGCCCGCGCCCCGGGGGCCCCCGGTCCCACCTCGGCGCCGCCGACCCGCTGGCCCGCCTCCGCCCCCTGATCGACGCGCTGGAGGCCGTCGACGGCCGCTTTGGCCTGCTCGCCGCCGCCAGCGGCGCCGGGGTCGGCCGGGCCTTCGTCCTGGATCGGGAGTTCTACGTATGAGCCTGGGCGCGGCCCCGCCCCTCGAGGCCACCGCCGCGCTCTTGCTCGGCGGCGGCGCTGATCTGCCCTTCCTCGGGCACCTGCGCTGCAGCGTGGGCACCGCCGGCGCCCGCCTCTGGCTCACCGGCCGGCTCGCCGTGCAGGCCCACCCGGTCGAGGCCTGGGCCGCCGCCCGGGCGGTCGAGGGCGCGGTGATCGCCGCCGTCGAGGCGGTCCCTCCCCGCCGCGCCGGCGATCGCTTCGCGCTGCTGCGCGCCGCCTGGGCCGCCATCCTCGCCCTCGAGCCCGCCGCGCTGGGCCCGGCGGGCGGCGCCGACCTCTGCGCGCTGGTCGTCGCGGCCGACCCGCTGGGGCAGGGCCTGTCGGCGGCGGGGCTGGGTGCCCTGCTCGCCGGCGAAGATCCGGGCCTGCAGCCGCTCGTGCCCGCCGATCACCCGCTGCTCGGCCCAGCGGGGCGCCCCGCCGACGTGCCCCACGTGCTGCACCTCAAGCAGCTGCCGCCCCTGCTGCTCGCCGTGCCCTGGGGCCACCCGGGCCCCCTGCCTGAGCCAGGCCGGGCCCGCGCCGCCGCAGGGGCCCGTCCCTGAGGCCCACCCCTCCCCTGCTGACGGAGCCCCCGATGATCGCGCCTGAGACCACCCCCGACGAGCCCTGGTTCGATGCGGTGGACCTGCGCGCGTCCCTGCCAGCGGTGGCCGCCGGCCTCGAGGCCCGCTTGGCCAGCGGCCTGCCCTGCGAGGGCTGCCTGCGGCGCATCGGCGCCCGCGACCCGCTGGCCCTCACCGAGCTGCTGCTCGGGCCCCGCGCGGTCGCCCGCCCCGACTGGGCCGCCCTGCGCCTCGCGGTCATCGACCTGCTTGAGCTGGGAATGCGCCCCAGCGCGCTGTACTTGCGCATGGCCAGCCTCGCGGCGGGCGCCGAGCTCGAGGTGCTGCGCCTCGCCGTGCGCCGCCACCGCGACGGCCCCTGGCTGCGGACCCTGTCCGGCCGGGTCGAGGGCCCGCTGCGCGGCTACACCCAGCTGCACGCGCACCTCGACGCGCCCGAGCTGCCCGCCCTCTGCGCCGCCTGGTACGCCGCCGGCGGACGCGCCGCCCTCATCGCCCTGGCCAGCGCGCCGCCCCGCCTCGCCCCCCTGGTCGCCCTCGCCGAGGCCGAGGACCGCGAGGCCCTGGTCGAGGCCGCCGCGCGGGCGCTCCTGCACAGCCCGACCGCCCCGGTGCCCGCTTGGCTCGCCGCGATCTGGGGCCCCGAGCTCGATGACCTGATGGTCGATGTCCTCGCGCAGATCGAGGCGCCGCCCGCCCGCGCCGCGCTGCTGCCCTGGCTGCGCGGCTGCCCCCGGGCCCAGGCCTCCCTGCGCGCCGGCGCCCCGGCCCGCTGAGCCCGGCGCTTCGCCCTCCCGCGCGGCCGCGCCCGACGGTCCCCCGCTCTGGTAGGCTGGGGGCCCCCCCCCCCCCCCCCCCGGGC
>JBJONS010000199.1:0-5029 GCA_046051725.1 Pseudomonadota bacterium
CCGAGCTCGACGACGCCGACGCTGACCAAGCCCGCGGTCAGCGCCGAGAGGCCCACCCAGCCCAGCGGCAGGGTCCACATGCGGCGCAGCTGCATGAGGTGACGCAGGCCGGCGGCTGCAGCCAGCCAGAAGAGCAGCGACGGCAGAAGGAGCGCGTGGGGCCCCCAGCCGCCGCCAGACATGCCGAGGATCCACCGACCACCCAGGCCCTCGTGGCGGATCTTGAGGTTGCTCACCGGCGCGCCCAGATCGAGCGCCGGGCCCGCGCTGAGCCAGCCTGCGCCCTCCGGCGCGCGCCAGCGCAGCTCGACCTCTTGCAGGCCCGGCTTGAGCGGCAAGGTGAGCACGCCCTCGGGTGCGGCGCTCGAGGCGGGCGTCCCGGCGACGGTCACCGACTCCAGCGACGCGCCCACCGGCAGCCGAACGCGGTGCTGCCCGCCCTGGCTGGCGTTGATCTTCATTAGCAGCACATGGGCCGCGCCAC
Source organism: Pseudomonadota bacterium (assembly GCA_046051725.1). GTDB lineage: Bacteria > Myxococcota_A > UBA796 > UBA796 > UBA2385 > JAEUKK01. The sequence goes on from JBJONS010000199.1 coordinate 485, forward strand.
GGTCGGCCCAGCGCACCGTGAGATCGGCCGAGGTGATGGTCAGGGTGGCGCCGGGGGCCGGGGCGGGCCGCTGCACTTGGAGGCGGAGCCGCTCGCCGGGCCACGGGCGCCACTGGGGGCGCCAGGCGCCCTCAAACTCGTGCGAGAACGGGGCGGGCACCGCGCCGTCGGCCGTCGCGTCGACCGCGCACTGGAAGATCGGGCTGCAGGAGAGCGCCCACTCTTCGGTCCAGGGCACGCCTGTGGGCGCGGTGAGCTCGAGGGTGTCGGCCTCGGCCAAGGTGCCGGTCCACTCGACGGATGAGACGGCCTGGTCCAAGGACACGACGACGGCGCCGTCGACGACCTGCAGCCCGTCCACCATCACCGCCTCGCCCGGCAGCAAGGGGACGCGGAGTGAGAGCGGGGCGAGGCTCGGGCCGATGCGGCGCACCGTGGTCCGGACGCGCCAGGGGATGCCGAGGTCGAGGAAGCGCCGCACGAGGATCCACGGCGCGAGGTTGTCGGCCGAGCGCGCGTCGGCGCTGCCACCGTCGCCGGGCACCAGCTGCACGCTGCGCTCGACGCCGCCGTCGGGGCGGAGGCCCAACAGGGACCACCCCTGGCCAGACATCGTCGCGACCCGCGGCGGCAGGCCCACCTGGAGGGTGAGCGCCCGGCCGGCCTGCAGCGGGCCCCGCGCCTCGACGAGGTGAACCCCGGCCGGGACACGGACATGCACGAAGCCGTCATCTGCGCGGGCCAGCGCCGCCGAGCCCTCGCCGTCGATGAGCACCTGGTCGGGCGCCCAGCTCGACGCGGGGCCCGGGAGGGGGACGCTCGTCGCCTCTGCGGCGTGGACCTCAAGCCGCAGGCTCAGCGTCGGGCTGTCGTCCCCCTTGATGTTGACGTCAAGCGCGCTGATCTCAGCGCAGTTGGGCCGGCAACCCGGGGTCGAGGCCACCCGCGCCCGCAGCTCTTCGAGGAGCGCGGCGTCGGGCGCGGCGAGCGCCCGCGCCGGCGCGAGGGCCAGCGTCCACGCCACCGCCAGTCCGGCCGCCAGCGGGGCCACCGCGGCGCCCGACCCGGGCGCGGCGGTCCCGGCCCTTCGCATGCCAAGCTGCACGAGGATGGCCAGCAGCGCGGCGCCCTGCGCGAAGGTCCACAGCAGGACCAAGCCCGGGCTCAGCAACAGCAGGCGCACCTCGGCCCCACGGTCCACAGCGCCGTCGAAGCGGAGCACCGCTGGCCCGCCGTCCGCGCTCCACTGGGGGAGGCCGGGGCCCGTCTGGATCACAGCTCCCGGGTCGACCTGCATCGCCACGTTGTCGTACTCGGACTTCTGGGCCCGCTTGGTCTCCCGGTAGACCGAGCCGGCCACGGCGCTGCTCAGGTCGAGGGCCTTGGTCGCCTGCTCGATCCCGACCTCGCCCCGCCCGCCGCCCCAGGCGCCGGCCTCCGCCACCGCCGGGGCGCTGCTCCACGACAAGCCAGTCGAGGGGAGCGCAGCCGACTTCACCGCGTTGACGGTGGTTCCCAGCGCGAGCAGGAGGGCGACCGCGGCCGCCGCGCTGCGCAGCTCTCCCCAGAGCAGGGGCGGGGCCCAGCCCGGGGCCTTCTCTGCGAGGGCGCGCCACAGGGCGAACCCAAGGATGACCAAGGGCACGGGACCACCCACCCGCGTCCCGACACACGCGGCCAGGGCCGCGGCCGCCCAGCGCAGGCCGACCACCCTGGCGGTCGCGGCGACGGCGAGGGCGACGAGAAGAACGTCCAGCGCATCCACCTGACCCCGCCAGTCGCCGTCCACGTCGTCTGCGCCGAGCGCGGTGAGCATGCGCCAGCCCGGCGGCAGGTGGACGGCCAGCTCGGCGCCCACCGCGTCGGTTTGCCAGCCCACGGCAGGAAAAGTGCGAACGCCCACGGGCATGCGGCTCTCGGCGCGCAGGTTGGCCGACGCGCTCCGCAGCTCGACGCCAGCGGCGCCCGCCGGGCCCAAGCTGACGACCTCAGGCCGGCCGTTGACCTCGACCGCGCCGACCTCGAGGGGCGCCGATGCATCGAGGCGCCAGCCGCTGGAGATGGAGCCCTCAAGCCGATCTTCTACCGTCCACCCCCCGCCGTCGGGGTCGAGCCAGAGGCGGCGCTGGACCCGCAAGCGGTTGGGAGGGACGGCCGCCTGACCGCGGCGGAGCTCGGCGAAGGTGAGGGTGACGCCGGGCTCGAGCATCCAGGTGGCGAGGCCCTCCCAGCCAGGCGGCAGGCTCGCGCGCTGCGGATCGATGCCGGGCGCGCCGCTGACCTCGACCGCACGGATGCCCTCGTCGGGCTCGAGCACCCAAAACTCACGGGCGGGCCAGCCCGGAACGGTCGAGCTGGGGGCGGTCAGCGCGCTGACCTGGCCGCTGTGCACCGCGCGGATCTCGACCGCGAAGGTGCCCGGCCGGACCTGGACCCGGAGGTGGCCGTCGGCGTCGATCCGGGCGGGCAGATCGGCGTCGAGCTGCACCGGCGTCGAGCCGGCGAGCAGCACCGCGCCGAGATCGACCTCGCGGGGGGCGCCCGAGGCGCGCAAGGCGATGTGGGTCACGACGAGCACGGGCACGTCATCGACGATGCGCCGCGACACGTCGAGCGTGAGGGTCGCGTCTTCACCGTTCGCGCCGCCGCTGCCCCCCAGGCGCAGGGCGCCGTCCGCGCCGATGGCGGGGGCCAAGACGCGCTCGCCATCGACGCTCAAGCGAAGGATCGCCAGGCCCTGGGGGAGGCGGAGGGTCTGCGGCGCGCGGGTCCACCCGATCCGACCCTTGATGGCGTGGAAGCCGGCCTTGAGGTGAACGGTGGGGGCGTCGCCCTGGGCGAGGACAGGGAGCGGATCCTTTCCCTCGATCACGTCGACGGGCCAGGCCCCGGCGCCCCCGGGCAGCTGGACGGCGCCCGGGCGATCCAGCACGGCCTGCAGCGTGAAGGACGCGCCCTCATCGTCGACCTCGAGGGCCAGCACCCCCTGCCACCCGCAGCGGACGAGGGTCGCGTCACCGGCGATCCGCGCGCAGGGCCGATCCGCGTCCCCAGCCAGCACCCACGGGATCCACGCCTTGAGCTCGGCCGGGATGGGCTCGGGCGGCGGCGGGGGAGGCGCCGCAGCGGCTTGTCGGCCGGCGAGGACGACGACCAGCAGGGCGATGAGGGCGAGAGCCCCCGCCAACGTGTTCAGGTCTAGGGCGCGCCGGCGCACGGCCCGCGGCGCGCGGAGGAGGGGCCAAGCGGACGCGAGCGCGGGAAGAATCGCCACAGGGACCTCGGGGAAGGCGCGCAGATCGGAGGCGGGGGCGCCGCGGGCTCAGACCGACCCTCCGTAGCCGACCCGGTCAGGCTCGTACAGGGGCGAACCGCGCGTGCTCCCATTTTCGCCAAATGTTGTCCGCTACCGGGGCGCAGCGAGGGTGATCAGCGCCCGGTACAGCACCCGCACGCCGCGCTCGAGGTTCTCGGTCGAGACCCGCTCGTTGTCGCCGTGCATGGTGCGGAGCTCCTCCTCGGTGAGGATGAAGGGCACGAGGCCATAGGCGTGCACCCCGATCCGCCGCAGGTGGATCGAGTCGGTGAAGCCCGGCGAGATCGCAGGTCCGACCGCGATCTGCGGGCCCTCGAGCTGCAGCTGCGCGGCGAGGGCCGCGTAGAAGGGGTCGGCGACGGGGCTGGCTCCGCCCGGCGTGCTCGAGCGCACCTCGAAGCGAACCCCGTCGAGATCACCGAGCAGTGCATTGATCACGGCGACGTGTTGCTCGGGTGTCGTGCCTGGCAGGATGCGCGCGTCGACGTTGGCCCGGACCTCGGCGGGCACCACGTTCGGCATCTCAGCCCCCGAGAAGCCGGTCACGTGGATGGTATCGGTGAGCACCGCCCGGGTCAGCGGGTTGCCCATAAGCTTTCGGCGCAGGACCATCCTCACCAATGCAGGGCGCTGCAAAATGAAGCCGGGTAAGCCTCCCCGCTGGGCACCGACCGCGTCGAGCAGCTGGATCAAGGCGGGATCCCACCGCGGCGCCGGATCGTGGGCGGCGAGCGCCTGCCACGCCCGGACGAGCCGCTCGGGAGCCCGGTCCGGGATGGGGGTCGAGCCGTGACCAGGCTCCCCCTCCGCAACGACCTGACCCCACACATAGCCCTTCTCCCCCACCGAGATGGGGAAGACGACCTGCCCGTCGAAGAGCATGTCCCGGATGCCGACGCCGCCCTCGTTGACCGCGTGCGTGCAGCCGATCTGCTCCCAGCGGGAGATGGCCCGGAGGATCCCCTGGTTGTCGACCTCCTCATCGGCGACCGCGAGCAGCACCACGTCCCGGTCCAGCTCGACCTGCCGCCGCGCCAACAACAGCATCACCTCAAGCTCAACGGCGCCCATGCCCTTCATGTCGAGGGCGCCGCGGCCCCAGACCACCCCGTCGGCGTCGATGTGCCCCGAGAGGGGAGGGTGGTCCCAGCGCGCGGGGACCGCCGTCACCACGTCGATGTGGGAGAGCAGGCAGACCGCGCCGGCGCCGCTCGGTCGGCGGGCGGGCA
>JBJONS010000200.1:0-20774 GCA_046051725.1 Pseudomonadota bacterium
TCGGCCGCGCTGATCCACTGGCGTGCCGCCTTGACCATGACGCCGGCGTTGGGGTAGGCCACCGCCGGCTTGTCGCTGCTGACGAACTCGTCGAAACCTTGGTGCAGCGCGTTCTTCTCACCAAAGTTTGCGTTGTCGGACCAGCCGCCGGTGGCCCAGCCCGCCGCGCCGAGGCGCTCGGCCAAGGTGAGCTGGGCGTCGGGCAGCTTGTCGCCGAAGGTGCGCAGGCCGTGGCGCAGCGGGTGCAGGCCGGTGTGGATGGTCGCCGTGCCCGGCAAGGTCCACGAGGACGGCGCCCAGGCGGTCTCGTAGCGCGTCGCGTGGGCGGCGAGCGCGTCGATGGCCGGGCTGGTGGCCACCGAGGCCCCATAGGCGCCGAGCGCGTCGGGCCGCAGGGTGTCGAGCACCACGAGGATGACGTCAGGCGCGCCGGGCGGCGGGGCTGGCCGGTTCGGGCCGCAGCCCCCGAGCAGCGCGGCGAGCAGGACGGTGGGTGCATGGCGTACGGTAAAGCTCCACATGACCGCCCCTCACGGCCGCGAGGCTAATGCAGGGCACCGCGCCCGACCACGACGGCCGCGGCGGGGCGTCGCGGAGGGCTGCGGGCGGACCGGCGGACCGGCCGGGGCGCGCGGTGGGCGGGGTCTGTGTGCTACATCCGGCAGATCGCGGGCCATGCGGCGCCCGCCGGAAGGGGGCTGCGGTGGGCGAAGGGCGGGCGGGTCGAGGGGGCGGCGCGGGGGCCTGGGCCCGCCGCGGCGCCGCGGTCGTGGCGGCGGCGGCGCTGCTGGGCCCGGCCACAGCGCGGGCCGAGCTGCGTGACTATGACGTCGCTGACCTTGAAGACCTCGGCATCGGCGGCATGGTGATGGTCGACGCCCGGGGGGACGGCGTGCGGGTGCCGGTGGTCTGCGCCCGCGTGGCCGGCGTGCGCGGGCTCTTCCGGCTGGACCTCGACGCGCCCCCCGTGCTGCTGGTCGGGCTGCCTGAGCTCGAGCTGACGCTGGCCGCCTGGCGCACCGCCGCCGGCCCCGAAGCGCTGCTGCTGGCGGTCACCGGCGCCCACTTCAACCTCGACCCGCTGACCCCGAGCACCCCAGATGGCGTGCTCTACGTCATCCTCGACGTCAGCGGCGACGCGCCCACCATCAGCCAGGTCAGCCCGGTCTTGGGCACCGACCCGCGCGGGCGGCAGATGGCGACCCGGGGCGACGGGGCGGTGGTGCTCAGCACCCCCGACGGGGCGGTGGCGGCGACCTCGGCGGTCGATCCGACCCCGGCGCTCGGCCAGCGCGTCGACACCTGGGCCTTTGGCGCAGCCGGGGCGACCCACGCGCTGCTGCCCGCGGCGGCCGCCATCGTGCCGGCGGGCGAGACCGGCGCCTTCGCCGTCGGGGCCGATGATGTGGTGCGCTACCTGCCGGTCAACCCCGACGCCCCGCTGATCGCCACGCTCGCGCCGGTGGTGGGCGCCCTGCCCGCGCCCCTCGGGGTCGCCGGCCGCGGCGGGCCCTTCCTGACCACGACCACCGGCGCGCTGATCGAGCTGCGGTCCGACGGCGTCGAGACGCTCAGCGCCGCCCCTTTTGTGCGCGACGTGGCGGCCGGCGCGCGGGCCCTCGCCCTGCAGGTGGGCGGCGCGCTCTGGCTGGTGCCCGACCGCGGGGCCCTCGATGAGCGGCAGGTCGCCCCCTTCGGGATTGACGACAGCGACGTCTTTTGGGTGCTGGGCGACACCGACGGCGACGGCTGCGAAGAGGTGGTCAGCACCGCGCGGGCCGCCGGCCGGGTCCTGTGGTGGGAGCCGGGCTGCGAGGCCGGCCTGCGCCCGAGCACCCCCGGGGGCGTGGCCAGCCCCGACGCGGCCGGGGTGCCTGCGGGGGCCGAGGTCGAGGGCGCGCCGCCGATCCGCGGGACTGATCCGGTCGATCCGGCCGACGACACCGGCGCGGGCCCCGAGGCCCTGGGCCCGCTTGCGTTCGGCTGGGCCTGCGGCGGGGGCGGGGTGGGCGCGGCGCTGGCCCTGCTCAGCGCGGGCCTCGTGGGGCTGCGGCGTCGGCGCCGGTGAGGTGGGCGGGGGGCTCCGCCCCCCGCAACGCCCCCCGGAGGCTTTTGTTTTTTTGGTGTTCCCGCTGCGATGGAAGCGGCTCGTGCTTGCGGCGCTTGGGCTCGTCGAGTTGGCGAGGCCCCTCTCGCTGTCAACTGGCTGTTTCGCCATGGATGCCGGGGGCCGCCGGCCCCCGGGCCCCCGGGCCAGGGGCCCGCGGGGCCCCTTGCATCCCCCTTGGCCGGTTCTCCAAGACCGGGCCCCCGAGGGCGGCGCGGCCCGCTGCTGCTGTGGGCGATGAAAGGGATCGCCGCGAAGGTCTCGGCTGCTGTGGCGGGGCGAAGCCCAGCGCTCGCCGCTTGGGCGAGCCGAAGCTGTGTCGGCCCGGATGAGGGGCGAACACCGCGTGTCCGCGCTGATTCAGCCTTTGTCGGCGGCTTGGCGCGCCGTCGGGGGCGCGGGGCCGCCCGCGGCCCGCCAGGCGGCGCGCAGCGCGGCGGCGGCGGGCCCCGGGTCGGGGCCGGCCAGGGCGCCGAGCACGGTCGCACCCCAGGCGCCGGCGGCGGCGAGCTGGCCGAGGCGGGCCGCGTCCACGCCGCCCAGGGCGAGCACCGGCCGTCCGGCCGCGAGGGTGATCAAGGCCGCGGGGCCCAGCGGCGGCCGGGCGTCGCCCGGCTTGCTGCCGGGCGACCAGATCGGCGAGAGCAGCGCGTAGCGGGCCCCTTCGGCGAAGGCTTGGTCGAGCGCCGCGGCGCTGTGGCAGCTGCGGCCCCAGGCGGCGGGGTGGCCCGGCCCGGTCGAGGGCAGGTGCAGGGGCCAGCCGCCCGGATCGGCCCGCGCGCCGGGGTTGTCGGCGTGCACGAGCACGGCGAGCCCGAGGTGGGCGGCTTGGTCGGCGGCGCGCCGCCAGTGCTCGTCGAGATCGGCCTTCTCGCGCAGCAAAACGGCGGGCCAGCCCGCCCCGGCCAGGGCCCGCAGCCACGGGCCCAGCGGCCGGCCGTCGCCGGGGCTGAGCGCGAGCAAGCGGGGGGGCTGGTCCACGTGCGCGTCCTCGCGCGCGCAGGGGTGCGCGGCGCGGAGCCGGGGCTATGCTGGGGACCGATCCGCCGCGCGGGCAGCCCCTCCGCTGCGCCGCCGGTCCACCCCGCCGCGCGCCGCGCGGCCCGCCCAGGAGCGCCCCATGGTCCGCAGCCTCGCCCTCGCCGCCGCCCTGCTCTTCTCCTCCTCTGCGCTGGCCTGCCCGATGGCCGACGCCGCCGCCTTCACCGAGGCCGCCGCCAAGGTCGACCAGGCCAGCGGCGCCAAGGCCACCTTCGCCGTCAGCGGCATGCACTGCGGCTCCTGCTCTGACAAGGTGAGCAAGGCCCTGATCGCCGTCCCCGGCGTCACCGCCGCCGCCGTCGACTACCAGACCGGCAAGGTCGTGGTGGCCTACGACGACAAGAAGGCCAACAAGGCCGCCATGCTCGAGGCCATCACCAAGTCGGGCTTCAAGGCCACCGAGCCCAGCAAGAGCTGAGCGCTGCCGGTCTCCGCGCCGCGCCATCCCCAGGGTGGCGCGGCGCGCGCCGTTTTGACCATGGTCCACGGCTGCTCCGCGCCCGGCCGACCGGACCGCGCCGCGCAGCGGCGGTCCCCCCGGGACCGAGCCCGCGCGGCCGGCGATCCCGCCGCGAGGCGGAGCGCCGGACGGGGCCGCGGGCGAGCGGGGAGGGCGGCCGCAGGCGCCCGTCCGCCCCCGCCGCTGGGCTAAGGTCGGCGCCTGGAGGTCCGCATGGACGCCCCCGCCGCCGCGCCCCTGATCTTCTCTTTTGACGTGGTCTGCCCCTACGCCTGCCTCGCGCTGTTCGAGGTCGAGGCGCTGGCCGCGCGCCTCGGGCTGCCGCTGGTCGTCGAGCCGGTGCTGCTCGGCGGCCTTTTTCGCGCCCAGTCGGCGCCCGATCAGCCCGCCGCCGGCTGGAGCGTCGCCAAGGCCCGGCACGGCGCGCTCGACATCACCCGTCAGGCGCACGTGCGCGGTCAAGCGTGGCGGCTCGCCCCTGGTCACCCCCGGCGCAGCGTCGAGGCGATGCGCCTCGTGATCGCCGCCAATCCCGATCAGCGCATGCCCTTGGCCCGCGCGCTGGCCCAGGCCTACCACGGGAAGGGTCAGGACCTCTCGGATCGCGCAGTGCTCGCGCCGATCGGCGCGGCCTTTGGGGTCGACATCGCGCAGATCGACGCGCCCGAGGTCAAAGACGAGCTGCGCGCCAACACCGAGCGGGCCGCGGCCGCCGGGGCCTTCGGCGTGCCGACCCTGCGCCACGGCGAGCGCCTCTGGTGGGGCGTCGACCGCTTCGCCGCCGCCGCCCAGGCCATCAGCGGCGAGGCGCCCGACCCCCTGCCGGCGCGCCCCGGCCACCGCCGGCGGCTCACGGTCGTCTTCGACCTGGCCAGCCCCTTCGCCCACGTCGGCTTGAGCGTCGCCCAGCGCGTCGCCGAGAAGCACGGCGTCGAGCTGATCCTGTGGCCGGTGCTGCTCGGGGCGCTGTTCCGCAGCATCGGCACTCCAGACGTGCCGCTCTTCGCGATGGCCGAGGCCAAGCGCGCCTGGACCGGCCGCGACCTGTTCGAGCAGGCCGCCCAGCAGGGCGTTCCGCTGCAGTTCTCGAGCCACTTCCCGGTGCGCACCGTGCTGCCCCTGCGGGTGCTGCTCGACCGGCCCGACCTCGCGGTGGCCATGTCGGCCGCGGTCTGGACCGAGGACCAAGACCTCGGCGACCCGGCGGTGCTGGCGGCCTGGCTGCGGGCCCGGGGCGAGGACGCCGAGGCCCTGCTCGCCGCGGCCGAGGCCCCCGAAGTCAAGGCGCGGCTGCGGGCCAGCAACGCCCGGGCCGAAGAGGCGGGGGTCTTTGGCGTGCCCACCTGGATCGTCGACGACGGCCCGCCGATCTGGGGCGTCGACCGCCTGCCCCTGGTCGAGCGGGCGCTCGCCGGCCTCGAGCTCGGGCCGGTCGACGCCTTCGCCGAGGGCGGGCCCCGCCCATGAGCCCGCGCTCCGCCGGTCGCCGGCCGCGGTCCGCGCTGTTCGTCGTCGTCCTCGGCGTCGCCGCGCTCGCCGCCCCGCCCCTGGGCCCGCCAGCCGCGCGCGCCGCCGACGGACCGCCCGCGGCCTTGGTGCGCTGGGGCAACGGCATCAAGCGGGCTTTTGCGCACTACCCCGAGGTGCGCGGCGGCTACGAAGAGGTCGGCGCCATCGGCGGCCGCTGCCTGCGCCCGGGCGAGCCCACGCCCCCCGCCGACCGCCACCCGATGGACCCGGCCCGGCGGGCGGCCCGCGCCGCCGATCCGGCCGCCGCCGAGGCCGCCTGCGCGGCCGCGCTCATCCCCGGCCCGCTGCTCAACGCCAGCTTGCAGCCCCAAGACCAGCGGATCTTCGCCCCGCTGGTGCTGCGGGTGGCGGCCGCCCCGGGCGGCGACGCCGCCGCGGCCATCGACGCCTTGCTGGCCCACGGCCCGCTGACCAACCGCAGCGAGCAGGCGCTGGTGCCGGTCGGGCCCTTCGTCATCGAGGTCGCCGCGCCCTGTCAGGTGGGCGGCCTCTTCGCCTATGACCTATACGACGTTGTCCTCGCGGCGCAGCAGATCGCGCCCGAGCTGCCGGCGCCGGCCCGCGTGGCCTACAGCCCCTGCGCCACGCTCAGCTACCAGTGGCTGCCGCTGGCCGAGCTCGCCGCCCGGGCCGCCCAGCCCCGCGAGCTGTGGGGCCTCGACTTCCCCGAGGTGCGCGACCGCGCCAAGGCGCAGGCCCCGGGCCGCTGAGCCGCGCCGCGGGCCGGGACCGGGATGGCGCCGGGGCGTGGCCTCTATGGCGCTGGCGGCGTGCTTTTGGCCTTCTGCTTGCGCATCCACTCGACGTAGCCGTAGCACTGGCCCGCCGCCTCGCCCTTGAGCTGCGGGCAGGCCTTGTCGAGCAGGGGCTCGGCCTCGGGGATGCGCCCGGCGGTGACAAGCGCGCGGGCCAAGTTGGCCATGCTGGCCGGGCTCGCCTCGCCGCTGGCCGCGGCGGCCAGCGCGCCGCCCAGATCGCCGGCCTCGGTCGCCGCCCGCACGCGGATGGTCTGGGCGAGGCCGCGCTGCTCGGCGTCGGCGGGCTGGGTGAGGCCGAGCAGCTTGACCGCCGTGGCCATGTCGCCGGCGTCGGCGATGAGGCGGGCGTGGCCGATCACCGCGTCGGACGGCAGCCCGCGCGCCTGCTGGGGCCCGACCTCTTTGAGAAGGGCCGTGGCCGCGCTCAGATCGTCGGCCTGCACCGCGCAGGTGTAGCCCAGCGTGCGGAAGCGGGGCCGCTCGGCCTCGGGCAGCTCGGGCAAGGACTGGCGCACCACCTCGACGCAGGCCCGGGGCGCCCGGTCGTTGAGGTGCCGGGCCGCGCGGTTGAAGCGGGTGTCGGGCGAGCTGCGCACCGCCAGCACCTCGCGGGCCGCCGGCGTGATGCCGTCGGGGTCGAGGCTGGCCAGCTCGGCGGTGGCCCGCAGGTAGGCCAGCTCGTGGGGCGCGCCCTGGCGCAGCGCGGCGAGCTCGGCCCAGGCGCCGGGCCGGTCGCCCCCATAGGCCCGGACCATCACCGCCGCCCGCTGCAGGTGCGGGTCGGCGCCCACCGCGGCGCGGGCGCCGTCGAGCAGGGCCCGGGCCTCGCCCGCCCGCTGCCCGTGGGCGAGCAGGATGGCGTAGAGCGCCAGCGCCTCGGCCCCGCGCGCCCCCAGCGGGCGGAAGGCGGCGGCGTCGGCCCCGCGCCACGCCGCGTCGAGGGTCTCGCGCGCGACCTGGTAGCGGCCGTTCTCGTAGAGGCAGTCGGCCACCGCGAAGCCCAGCGCGCGGTCGGTCGGCGCCGCGCTGAGGCGCTGCTGCTGGGCGGGCAGGTCCTTGTCGCAGGCCTCGCGGGCGAGCCGCGCCGCCGCCAAGGTGTCGGCGGGGGTGCCGGCCACGGCGGAGGGGGCCTGGCCGAGGGTGACGACCAGCAGGGGAAGGAGGAGGGTGGGAGCGGAGGGGATCAGGCTGCGCATGGGGCGACCATAGCGCAGGCGGAGGCGCGGCTGGCGTTCTGCTGGGGCGCCGGCCCTTCGATCCGGGCGGCGCCCCCCGCCGTACCCCCTGGCGTTGGCACGAGCCTTGCTCGGTGCCCTGCGCCGGCCCCCTCAGGCCGCAGAGGAGTCCACAATGAGCGGTGTGACGGCGACCCAAGCGGGGCCCTGTCCGGTGTCGGTGAGCTTGATTGTGATGGGCGCGGTGGTGTGGGTGCCGCTGCTGCTCGCCTTCGCGCAGCGGGCCGGCGCGGTCGCCCCCTTCTGAGCGCCCCTGGGCCAGATCGCCCAGGTCGCCTGTGCGCCCCGGCGCGCCGCCCGTGCGATGATGCGCGGCGCGCGCGGGCACCCGCCCAGCGCGAGGAGGCGGGATGGACGCGAGCGCGGCGGTCGAGCCAGGCTTTCTCTCGGTGGTTCCGGCGCTGGTCGCCATCGCGCTGGCCTTTTGGACCAAGAACGTCCTGCCGGCGCTGTTCGCGGGGATCTTGACCGCCGGCGTGGTGATGTTCGCCCAGAGCGGCGACGCCAAGGACCTCAACGTCATCAGCAAGCTGCTGCTGCCGGCGCTGGGCAGCGAGGGCTACGCCAAGATCTTGCTCATCTACCTGTGGAGCCTCGGCGGCCTCATCGGGATCTGGGAGAAGACCGGCGCCGCCTTGCACTTCGCCGAGGTGGTCGGCGGCAAGCTGGTCAAGGGGCCGCGCTCGGCCATGGTCTATGTCTGGGTGCTCGGCTGCGTGTTTCACCAGGGCGGCACCGTGAGCACCGTGCTCGCCGGCACCACCGCCCGGCCGGTGGCCGACAAGCACAAGATCAGCCACGAAGAGCTGTCCTACATCGTCGACAGCACCGCCTCGCCGGTCGCCACGGTGATCCCGTTCAACGCCTGGCCCACCTACGTCGCCGGCCTCATCGTCGGCGCGGTGCCCTTCCTCACCGACAGCGGGGCCGGGGTCACGCTGTTCTTCCAGTCGATCCCCTTCAACTTCTACGGGCTGTTCGCGGTCTTTGGCACGCTGCTCTTCGCGCTCGGCTGGATGCCCTGGGTCGGCAAAGACATGGCCGCCGCCCGGGTCCGCGCCCGCACCACCGGCGCGCTCGACGCGCCGGGCGCCCGGCCGATGATGCCCTCGGCCGCCGACTTGAGCTCTGTGAACAGCACCGTGAAGGGCTACACGCCCTCGCTGCTCGACTTTGGCGTGCCGCTCGGCGTGCTCATCGGCCTCGCGGTCATCCCCATGGCGCTGAACAAGGCCGGCCTGATCAGCAACGGCAACTGGATCAATGAGGCCTTCCTCGCCTGCGTGCTGTCGGCCATGGTCGTGGCCCTGGTCCGCGGGATGCGCATGGATGACGTGATGGACGGCTTCCTCGGCGGGTGCAAGTCCATGACCATCGGCGCGCTCATCCTCGGGCTCGCCGTGACCATGGGCGAGGCCGCCAAGACGCTGCACACCAGCGCCTACCTGGTCGGGCTGTTCGGCGACGCGCTGCCGGCGGTCGCCCTCCCTGCGGTGCTCACGCTCATCTGCATGGGCATCTCGTTCGCCACCGGCACCAGCTTTGGCACCTACGCGGTGGTCATGCCCGTCGCCCTGCCGATGGCCTGGCACCTCGTGCCCGACCCGACCTACCTCAAGGTCTGCTTCGGCGCGGTCATCGGCGGCGCGGTCTACGGCGACCAGTGCTCGCCGGTCTCGGACACGACCATCCTCAGCAGCATGTTCTCGGGCTGCGATCTCATGGACCACACCCGCACCCAGCTGCCGCTGGCGACGGTCTTCGCCGGCCTCGGCGCGGTGGCGAGCACCATCGCCGCGGCCCTGGTGCTCGCCTGAGCGGGGCGGGCCCCCTGGCCCGGCTCTGGGCCGCCCTGGTCGGGCTGCTTCGGCCGCGCCCCGCGCTCGCCCTTCCGCCACCCCCGCCGGGCGCCGAGGCGCTTTTTGACGCCGTGCGCTGGCTCTCGGCCGCGCAGACGCCCTGGGGCTGCCCGGTGCTCGACGTCGGCCCGGTCACCGGCGGGGTCGAGCCGCGCCTGCGCCCCGAGGTCCAGGCGGTGGCCGACGGCTGGACCGGCGAGGACGGCGCCGGCCTCGGCCCCCTGCGCCCGCCCGCGGGGCCCGCCTTGCCCGGCGCCCTGCGCCTGCCGCTGTCGGCGGCCGACCCGGCGATGACGCCCGATGGCGCGCTGTTTCGGCCCCAGCACCCCAGCGAGCGCCACGCGCTCTACCTGCGCGACGGCTGGATCTGGGCGCTGGACGCCCACACGCGCGCCGTCCGGGCGGCTGCTCCCGCGGCGCGCGAGGGCGCGGTGCTCGTGATCGGCCCGCTGCACGCCGGTCTGCTCGGCTCCGCGCCCGACGGCAGCCCGCCCGCCGGCCTCGACTACGCCCAGAGCGGCGACCCGGCGATGGTCTGGGCCACCTTCACCTGGCTGCTGCGCAGCCACGCGCTCGGCGAGCTGCTGCCCGCACCCTTGCCGCCCGCCCTCGCCGGCGAGCCCCGGGCGGCGGCGCTGTGGGCCAGCGGCTGGCTGGGGCGGCGCTGCCTCGGCCTCGCCGCGGCCCCGGCCCTGCCCCCACCGACCCGGCCGCTGCGGGTGGACGGCGCGCTGCTGTTGGCCGCCCAGCGCGGTGATCTCGCAGGGGTTCAGCGCGCGCTGGCCGCCGGCGCGCCGCCCGCCGCTCCCGGCAGCTTCTTTGGCTACACCGCGCTGCACGCCGCCGCGGCGATGGGCGAGGCCGGCTGCGTCGCCGCCCTGCTCGCCGCCGGCGCGCCGGTGAACGCAGCGGCCGACGACGGGGCCACCCCCCTGCTCGCCGCCGCCGCCCAGCACGGGCCCGACACGGGCGCGGCGGTGGGCCTGCTCATCGCGGCGGGGGCGACGCTCGACGCGCGGCTCGCGGCCCGGGGCGAGGCGGCGGTGCACCTCGCCGCCCAGGCCGGCCGCGGCCCGGTGCTCGCCCGCTTGATCGGCGCTGGGGCCGACGTGCACGCCGCCACCGACGGTGGCTTCACCGCCCTGCACATGGCGGCGGAGCTCGGGCGGGCCGATCTGGTGACCCTGCTGCGGGCGGCGGGGGCTGATCCCCGGGCCGAGGCGGGCGGCCTGCGCCCGGCCGACCTCGCAGCGGCCAAGGGGCACGCGACCCTGGCCGCCGCGCTGCGGGCCGCGGGCGGGTGAGGGCTCCGCCGGAGGGGACGCCGCTCCCCCTTTGGTTCGGGCCGCGGGGGCCGATGACCTTGAGGCCCGCGCGTGTCCCCGTGCCCGCGCGCGGCCAAGGACCCCATGGACAACCGCCGCCGTCAGTACCGCGTCACCGCCGAGTTTGACCGCCTGGTGCAGGTCGAGCTGCTCGGGCCGAAGGTCCACGCCACCAACGTGCGCATGCTCGACCTCTCGGCCGGCGGCGCGGGCATCGTGCTGCCATCCCGGGCCAGCGGGGTGCTGCGCATGCGCGACCGCATCGAGCTGCGGCTGATCAGCGCCGCGCTCTCTGAGCCGGTCCGCATGTTCGCGCGGATCAGCCACCTCGACGAGCGCGAGCGCGAGCCCAAGGTCGGCCTCGAGTTCGAGAGCTGGCGCGAGCACCGCGCCCTGCTCGACAGCGAGCTCAAGACCCTGTTCAACGAGCGCGACGCGTTCCGGGTCGACCCATCGCAGCGCGAGCCGGTCGAGCTGCGCATCCTCGGCGGTCGGGGAGACGCCCTGCTCGCCGCCACCCGCGCGGTGGGCACGCGGGCCAGCGCGCCCGTCGAGGCCCAGGTGCGCGACATCTCGGTCACGGGCCTCGGCGTGAAGCTGCTCGGCCCCGTCACGGGCCCCTGGGGCGCCACCGAGGGGCTGCGCCTCGAGGCGCGGCTGCCCGGCGAACCGCAGGCGGTCACCCTCGACGTCGAGCTCCGCTACCTGCGGCCCCAGGCCGACGGCATGACCTTGGCGGGCCTGCGCCTCGCCGAAGAGACGACCCCGCACGCCCGCCGGGCCCGCGCGGCGGTCACCCGCTACGTGATGGACCGCCAGCGGGCCATCCTGCGCGTGGGTCTGCGCGACGACGAGCCAAGCCGCCCCCTGGCCCGCCCGCTGCTCGAGGGCTTCGGCGCCCGCTGAACAGGCCGCGCCGGGCCCTGGTGGGGCCGCGGGCCCCGCGCTAGCCGGCCCCCATGAGCACCCGCGCCGCCCCGCCGACCCCCGCGCCCGCCCCGCCGCAGGCGCCGTCCGCCCCCGCGCCGTCGGCCGCCGCCGCCGGCCCCGCCGACGAGTCCGAGCTCTTTGGCGAAGACGACGCTGACGACGTCGAAGACGAGGCTCCCGGCCCGCCGCTCGACCCGCCGAGCCTCGAGCCGGTGCGCGTCGACAAGTGGCTCTGGGCCGCCCGCATGGTGAAGACCCGCACCCAGGCCACCGACGCCTGCGCCGGCGGGCTCATCAAGGTCAACGGCGTGACCGCCAAGGCCAGCCAGAAGGTCAAGCCCGGCGACCGGGTCGAGGGCGCGCTGCCCAGCGGGCGGCGGGTGCTCGAGGTGCGCGGCACGGCCGAGCGCCGCGGCAGCGCGCCGGTCGCCCGCAGCCTCTACACCGACCTCGCGCCGCCCGAGCGGGCGCCCCGCCTCGGCTTCCTCGAGGTCGAGCGCGGCGAGGGTCGGCCGACCAAGGTCGACCGCCGCAAGATGGACAAGTTCAAGACCGAGCGGGTGCGCGGGTGGTAGCCCCGCTGCGCTGGGGCGTGGTCGGCGTCGGGGTGGCCGGGAAGGCCCGCGCCCGCGCGATCGCCGACGATCCGCGGGCGGTCGGGGTCTGCGGCCTGCGCGGCGATCCTGCGGCGGTGGGCCTGCGGCGGGTCGACGCGCTCGACGCGCTGATCGCTGAGGTCGACGTCGTGGCGGTGTGCAGCCCCGATCCGACCCACCCCGGGGTGGTGCGGGCGGCGCTCGAGGCCGGCCGCCACGTGGTCTGCGAGTACCCGCTGGCGCCGACCGCGCGCGAGGCCCGGGCGCTGTTCGCCCTGGCCGCCGACAACGGCCTGCGCCTGCACGTCGAGCACATCGAGCTGCTCACGCCCCAGGCCCGCCACCTGCGGATGGTCTGCCTGCCCGACCAGCTGCGCGGCGGGGCCCTGCGCTGGGTGGGGCCGCCCCGGGGCGATCAGCCGCGCCTGCCCCACGCCAACCTCGCGCGGCTGCACCGGCTGGTCGACACCATCGGCCTCCCCCGCCGGATTGACGTCCAGCGCGCCGAGGCCGACGCCTACATGGCCACGCTGCGCTTCGACAACGGCGCGACGGTCGAGCTCAGCCTGCAGGCCGAGGCCGGCGCGCGCCGCCACCTCGAGCTGACCCTGGTGATGGAGTCTGGGGTGGCCTTGCAGGTCGACCAGACGCTGCTGTGGCGCGGCGGCCCGGTCAGCCCGCCGCCGCAGCCGCTCGGGCTCTTCGCCCAAGACCAGCGGGCGGCCAGCGCGCTCATCCTCGACGACGCCCCGCCCTACGTCAACGAAGAGCGGGTGGTCGCCTTGCTCGAGCTCGCCGACAACCTCGAGCGGGCCGGCGAGCTGTGGCGGGGCCTCGAGGCCCGGGGCCAGCGCCGCCCCGGCTGAGGGCCCCGGGGGGCCGCGGCGCCTCCGCGCGCGCCGCCCGCCGCCCGCGGGTCCCGTCGTTCAGGGGGCCAGCCACTCCAGGGTCAGCTCGTAGTCGACGCCGCCCACCGGGCCGCTCCAGGGCAGCAGGGTGAGGGTGTAGGTCGTGCCCGGCTCGAGCACCACGCCGTAGTTGGCGATGGTGTCGAAGCGCTCGGGGTTGACGTCGCCCACGTCCCAGCCGGCGCCGAGGATGGTGCCGTCGGCCGCGTTCCAGTTCATGTCGAGGTTGTAGGCGGTGTCGGCCCAGCTCAGGGTCGCGACCACGCCCATGCCCTCGGGCACCGAGAGGGTGAAGCTGTCGTTCTCGCCGGCCCAGCTCGGGTCGGCGGCGGGGTAGTCGACCCGGCCCCGCACGATGTCGACGAAGCCGGGGCCCGAGGCGGCGGGCAGCGCTTGGGGCGTGCCGCTCAGCACGGTGTAGCTGGCGTCCACCTCGACGTTGTTGGGCTCGGCGTCGGTCGCCTCCCAGCCGACGACGATCGGCTGCACGGTGTCGACGCTGACGGCGAAGGTCGGGCGGATCTCCCGGTCGATCCACCGCAGGCGCACCTCGCCCGCGGCGTCGGCCTCAATCTCGACCGGCTGGCTCGAGAACATCGTGCCGGCGGTGATCCCCGCGTTGAGGTCGGGGAAGTTGCCGGCCCAGACGTAGGCCTTGGGCAGCTGCTCGCCGAGGGCCGGGGTCTCGTCCTCGCGGGTCACCGGGGTGGTGCCATAGGCCCGGAAGGGCGCCGAGCGGGTGCGCGTCGCGGGGTCGTCGACGAACAGCTCGGCCGCGGCGCCGCCGAGGGGGGCGCCCCGATCCTCAAGGGTGCCCCCGGCGTAGATGCCCGCCTTGAAGCCCGCGGCGTTGGGGTCGAAGCCGTCGATCTGCAGCTCATAGTCCGCGGCGCCCACCGTGGCGGCGCCGGCCTGCACCCCGATCAGCAGCTCGGCGCCGGCCGGCACCTCGACGGGCACGACGAAGGCCCCGCCCGCGCCGTCGGTGGCCCCCTCGAAAAGCATCGCGGGGATGCCGTTCTCGTCGAGCTGGGCCATGTCGTAGACCGAGACGACGTAGCGCTGCGCTTCGGGGCCAGCGCCGCCGGTGTCCAGCGCCGCCGTGTCGCCCGAGGCGCCCTCGCCGGCGTCATACAGCAGGGTCAGGTTGATCGGCCCGCTCGAGGCGGCCCGCAGCAGGTACCAGTCGGCGTCGCCGGTCGGCGTGCCGTTGGGCCGCTGGCGGAAGCAGAGCGCCCGGCCGAGCACGCGCAGGTTGGCGTAGCGCAGCTCGCCCAGGTCGCTGAGCGCGCCGTTGAGCGGGTCGTCGTTGACGCCGATGCCGGCCTCTTGCTCTGAGAAGATGACGGCGGGGATGTCGATCTGGCCCTCGACCACCGTGCGGTCGACCCCGGCCTCGGGCGAGAGGCAGGCCGAGAGCAGCAGCGGGAGGAGGGCCGGCGCGCGCCACGCGCGGCGCGGGAGGAGGGTGGACATGGGGGGCTCCGAGGCGAAGGGGGCGGGCGGACCGACCAGGGTGCGTGCGCGGGTCATGGTGGTCCTCTCAGAACTGGCCGCGGAGGCCGAGCTGGAAGTAGCGCGGCGACTGCCGGGCGATCGGCTGGCCCTGCCAGGCGTTGCCGTCGGGGTCGAGGTAGGGCCCACCGGCCGGGTCGTCGGCCTCGGTCGCCACGCCGGTCACCGTCCGGTCGTTGAAGACGTTGAAGCACTCGACGGTCAGCGCCCAGGCGGTGGGGCCGGCGCCGAAGCTCAGGCCGCCCTTGAGGTCGGTCTGCGAGAAGGCCGGCAGGCGATAGTCGCCGTCAATGGGCTCTTGCGCGTTGTTCCAGGCGCCGTAGTTGTCGTTCCAGTAGATCGGCCGCCAGGGGTAGCCCGAGCTGAAGTTGAAGTTCCAGCCGGCCAGCAGGCCCATGTTGGACTTGCCGACGCTCCACAGCGCGTCGTTGCGCCACGAGCCGGCGAACTTCACGTTGTGGGGCACGTCGTAGGGCATGATACCCACGTCGACGTTGTTCTGCTGGGGGATGTCCATGGCCGAGCTGGCCAGGCCTTGGCTCTGGTCGTCGCGCGCACGCCCGTAGGCCCGGCTGTAGGTGTAGCTTCCGATGACACCCCAGCTGTCGCCGAACTGGCGCGAGGCGGCGACCTCTAGCGAGTTGTAGCGGATGAAGGCCTCGTCGGGGGTCCGCAGGCGGAACAGGGCCTCGCCGCTGCCGTCTCGGCTGCCGATCACCTCGGTGCCGTCGGCGTTCCAGATGAGGTTGACCTCGTCATCCTCGAACATGTTGCGGGTGAACTCGTGGGTGTAGTTGACGTCCACCAGCCAGCCGCCGCCCAGATCACGCGACACGCCGAGGTCGAACTCGTCGCTGACCGGGGTCTGCAGGTCGGAGTGCTTGAGGAAGCTGTCGGCGAAGGCGTAGCTGGGCTCGCTCGACCAGTCGCCGGCCTGGCTGTCCCAGTTGTAGTAGCCGCCGCCGTTGAGGCCGCGGGCGAGGATGCTCGAGACCGACAAGAAGGCCGGGTCGTAGAAGCGGCCATAGTAGGCGTGCAGGGCGGTGGTGCCCTTGCCGTCGAGGTCGGCGGCAAAACCCAAGCGGGGCGCGACGTTCAGGCTGGAGTAGACCTTCTCGTCGACGTTGTTGTAGAAGGCGCTCTGGTCGAGGCGCACGCCCGGCCGCAGGGTGATGCGGGGCACCGGCTGCCACACGTCCTGCAGATAGACCCCGACCATGCTGCCGCGGAACTCGGCCTCGCTGTCGCTGTCGTACTTGATGAGCAGCGAGGGCTCGTAGCCGGCGAGGTCAGAGGGGTCGCCGTTGTGGCTGTAGTAGGGGATGCCCTGGGCGTAGCCGGGGTAGACCGTGTAGGTCGACACGAGGTCGGCCTGGACCCCCAGCTTGATCTGGTGCTCGCCGAGGAAGCGCGCGAGCTGGGTGACCGAGAAGGTCAGGGCGTTGCGCTGGCGGCGGTCGATCGACGAGTCGGGGGTCATGCCGTACTGGAAGCCGTCGGCGTCATAGGGCAGGAAGCTGTCGTATTCCTGCGCGAAGCTGTCTTGGCACACCCCGACGTCGTTGAAGTTCTTGCAGTCCTTCCACTGCATCGGGCCCGTGACGATGTAGCTGTGGTTGGTCGACAGCTGGGTGTCGATGACCGTGCTCGGGCCTGGCGTCCACTGGTGGCCCAGGCTGGCCAGCCAGCCGCCCTGCCGCCACCAGGTCTCGGCGTTGGGCAACACATAGGGATCGGCGGTCGCGTTGTCGATGTTGGTCGGGTCACCCTGGGCGTGCAGCCAGATGCGGTGGTTGGCCGAGGGCTTGTAGGTCAGCTTGCCGAAGAGGTAGCGGCTGCGCCAGTCGCGGGTCGCGAGCTCGAAGCCCTCGGGGCGGATGTCGCGCACCTCTTTGGTCATCACCGGGGTGTAGAGGCTCTTGGTGAGCTGCAGGCCGGTGAAGAACCAGAGCTTGTCTTTGATGATCGGCCCGCCGACGTTGACCGCGAGCAGCTGGTCGGCGTTCTCGGGCTTGGGCACGCCCTTCTCTTCGGGCAGGGGCTGGTAGAGCTGGGTCTCGGTGCCGCTGTACAACATCTGCAGGTCGGCGGTGAATTTGTTGCCGCCCGAGCGGGTGACCACGTTGACCGCGCCGCCCATCGCCCGGCCATACTCGGCGTCCATGCCGCCGGTGATGACCTGGAACTCTTCGATGGCGTCATAGTTCATGTTCACAGAGAAGGTGTTGGTCACCGGATCTGTGGTGTTGACGCCGTCGACGAAGTATTGGTTGCCAAAAGAGAGGCCGCCGCGCATGTTGGGGTTTCCCCCGCCCACGACGCCGGGCGCGAAGCCCATGACCGACTGGTAGTCGCGGCCCGCGTTGGGGATGTCGCGCAGCTGTTCGCGTGACATCACCGTGCCGGTGCGGGCGTTGGTCGCGTCCAACGGCGGGCGCACGTCGGTGACCGTGATGGCCTCGCCGGCCTGGGCGAGGCTCAGCGGCACGTCGAGGCGGGCGGTCAGGCCCGCGCTGATGCGGGCCCGGGCCTTGGCGTCGTGGAAGCCGGGGGACTGCACCACCACGTCATACTCGCCGACCGGTAGGGCCATGAAGCGGAAGTTGCCGTCGGCGTCGGCGCTGGCCTGCTTGGCGCCCTGCAGGGCATCGGACTTGATCGTGATGAGGGCGGCGGGGACCGGCAGGCCCTCGGCGTCGCTGATCTTGCCGGCCAGGGCGCCGGTGAGCTCGATCGCGAAGGCGGGCAGGGCGGGCAGCAGGGTGAACAGGGTCAGGAGGGCCTGCAGCGACCAGCGGACCACCGGGAGGCGGCGCGCGGGCGGGGCGTGGGGTGGGCGACGGGACAAAGCGAGCTCCTCTCTCAGGCGGGCGAGCGGGGAGCCTACCACAGGGCGCCGGACCGACAGGGCGTGCTCCGCGTGGATACGCAGCCGGCGACGCCCAGGAGCCCCCGATGTCCAGCCCCCGTCTTCCCTCCCCCTGGCCCCGCGCGCCCCGCGCCCTCGCCCTGCTGCTCGGCCTGCTCGGCTGCGGCGCTGACGCTGAGAAAGACGTGGACGACGTCGATAATGACCAGGCGGAAGACGGCGGCGGCGGCGGGGACGGGGCCGATCCCACCACCGACCTGACCTGGCACCAAGACATCGCGCCGATCTTCTCGCAGAGCTGCCAGGGCTGCCACGGCGCGACCGGCGGCAGCGGCGGGCTCGACCTGTCGACCCCCGCGCAGGCGGCCGAGTGGGCGCTGCCCATCGCGGCGGCGGTCGAGGCCCGGCGCATGCCCCCGTGGACCGCGGCCGACGACTGCACCACCTACCAGGGCGACTTCTCGCTGAGCGCCGAGGACCGCGCCAAGGTGGTCGCGTGGGCCCGGGGCGGCGCGCCGGCCGGCGACCCGGCGACCGCGGCGGCGCTCCCGCCGGCCTACACCCCGCCGGTCCTCGACCGGGTCGACCTGCAGCTCGCGCTGCCGGTGGACTACACGCCCGACCCCAGCCAGCCCGATGATTATCGCTGCTTCTTGGTCGATTGGCCCTGGGCCGAAGACGCCTGGGTGACCGGCACCCACATCCGGCCCACCAACGAGGCGATCGCCCACCACGTCATCACCTTCCTCATCCCGCCCGAAGACGTCGCCACCTACGAGGCGCTCGACGCCGCAGACCCGGCGCCGGGCTACCGCTGCTACGGCGGGCCGGGCGGCGACGTCGACTCGCTGCAGACCATGCGCTGGCTCGGCGCCTGGGCCCCGGGCGGCGGGGCCGCGGTCTACCCCGAGGGCACCGGGCTGCGGGTGCGCCCCGGCAGCAAGCTCGTCCAGCAGATGCACTACACCACGCTGGGCGGCGGCGGGTCCGACCGCACCGTGATGGACCTGCGGGTCGAGACCACCCCCCAGGGCTGGGCCGACATCCAGCCCTGGACCGATGTGCGGTGGGTGCTGGGTGCGGGCATGGACATCCCCGCCAACACCGAGGGGGTCAGCCACGAGTTCCGCTACCTCGCCGGGGCGGGCGATCGCTTCGCCTTCCACAACGCCGCGCTGCACATGCACACCATGGGCGTGAGCGCCAGCCTGCACGTCGAGCACGCCGATGGCAGCCAGACCTGCTTGCTGCGCGAGGACAGCTGGGACTTCAACTGGCAGCGGACCTACGCGCTGACCACGCCGGTCAACGTCGCGCCCGGCGACGAGATCGTGCTGCGCTGCACCTGGGACAACGAGAGCGACCAGGACGCGGCCTGGGGCGAGGGCACCGGCGACGAGATGTGCCTCGCGACCACCTACATCACCGACACCTGGCCCGAGGACTGAGCCGTGGCGGGGCAGGCGCAGCGCGAGGGGTCCGAGCTGGCCGTCGAGTCTGTCGAGCAGCTTCGGGCGTGGCTCGCACAGAACAGCGCGCAGCGCGATGGTCTGTGGTTGCTTTTGCACACGAAGGCGACCGGCGGGCCGCGGGTCGAGTGGGGCGCGATCGTCGACGAGCTGCTGTGCGTGGGCTGGATCGACAGCCTCACCGGCAAGCAGCCCGACGGGCGCCAGCGGCTCTGGGTCAGCCCGCGGCGGCCGGGCAGCGGCTGGTCGGGCGTGAACAAAGACAAGGTGGCGCGCCTGCGGGCGGCGGGCCGGATGGGCCCCGGGGGCGAGGCGGTCATCGCGGCGGCCGAGGCCGACGGCTCGTGGACCGTGCTCGACGGGGCCAGCGCGCTGCAGGTGCCCGCCGATCTGCAGGCGGCCTTCGCGCGCCACCCAGGGGCAGAGGCGGGTTTTGCGGCCTTCCCCCCGAGCGCCCGGCGCGCCCTGCTCGAGTGGCTGGCCCTGGCCCGGCGGCCCGAGACCCGCGCCCGGCGGGTCGAGGCGGCGGCCGAGGGCGCGGCCCGCGGGGTCCGGGCGAACGCCCCGGTGGCCAAGGGCTGAGCGGACGGGCGCCTTCGGCCCCCCTGCGCGCTCGCCGGGGCCCCGGGCGGCGCTCCGCCTGCGGCGGGATCGCCGCCCGCCCGGCTCGGTCCCTGCGGGACCGCGGCTGCGCCGCGCGCGCTGGTCGGCCGGGCGCGGGGCGCGTCGCCCGCGGGCTCAGGCCCCGGCAGGGCCCAGCAGCCGCAGGCCGACCCGCAGGCACTGCCAGCGCCCGGCCGCGGCGCGCGCGCGGTCGAGGCGGCTGTGGTCGACCGGCTGCCCGCGCAGCTGGGCGATGTAGAGCAGCGCCAGATCGGCGAGCAGCGGGCCCGCCTCGAGGTCGTTGACCGCCCGGGCCCGCTGGGCGCCGGCCCGCGCGAGGGCCTCGGCGTCGGCGAGGCGGCCCAGCGCGGCGCGGGCGAAGGCCTCCCAAATGGCGAGCTGGCCGTCGTACCAGGGGTCGGCGTCGTCGAGCAGCTGACCCTGCTGCAGGATGGCGAGGGCGGCCTCGGCCTCGCCCCGCAGCAGGTGCAAGCAGACCAGGCCCTCGCGCGGCGCGGCGCTGGGGCGGCCCGAGAGGGTGTGGTGGGCCAGCGCCCAGGCGAGCTGCAGCTGCTCGGCGGCCTCGTCGAGCTCGCCGGCGTCGATGAGGGCCATGCCGAAGTTGGCGCGCAGGATGAGCTCGTGGCGCTTGGCGCCCGCCTCGGCCTGCACCCGCAGGGCGAAGCGGAAGCCCTTGATCGCCTCGTCATGGCGGCCCTGCTCGCTGAGCAGGCTGGCGAGGTTGGCCGCCAGCGTGGCCGCGCGCATCGGGTTGGCGCGCGTGGCGGGCAGCTGCAGGGTGTGGACGTAGACCGCCTCGGCCTCGGCCTGGCGCCCCAGCCCCCAGAGGTAGTTGCCGAGCAGCTGCGCGGCGGCGGCGCCCTCGGGCAGCTCGGCGGCGCGCCGGGCATGGCTGACCGCCGCCTCGCCCTTGCCGTCTTGCCACGCGGCTTGGGCCAGCACCCGCAGCGCGAGGCCGACCAGGCGCGGGTCGCGGCGCCGCTCGGCCCGCTCGAGCACCGCGGCGGCCTCGTGCGCCCACTCGTAGCCCTCGCGGCGGCGCACGCCGTCGCGGGCGACCAAGAGCAGCACCTCGTCGGCCAGGGGCGGCGGCAGGCGGCTGCGGTAGCGGTCGAGCCCCAAGACGACGCGCCTGAGAGCGTCTTCTGCGCCGAGCACGCTCAGCGCCTCGGCGAGGCTCAGGCCCACGCGGGCGACCCCGACCGGATCGGCGTCCAGCTGCTGGGCGAAGGTGCGCTCTGCCGCGCTGAGGTGCTCGCCGATCCACCGCATGGCCGCCGGACCGCCGGCCGCGTCGAGGCCGGCGAGCGCGCGCTGCAGCTCGGCCCAGACCTCGCTGTCGCGCAGCGGCAGGGGCGGCGGCGGCGGCGCGGGGTAGGCGGTGGACATGGGCGACCTCGGGCGGGGGCTTATCCCCCGGGGCGGCCGCCCCGCCCTTGGGGGCGCGCCTTGGGGGGCGGCGGCATGGACCGGGGGCTGGCCCAGGATGGCGTGCTGCAGGCCGCCTGCGGTGACCCCCGCGCGACGGGCCGGACCCCGCAGGCGGGG
>JBJONS010000201.1:0-3849 GCA_046051725.1 Pseudomonadota bacterium
ACCCGCTCGAGGCGCAGCGGCCCCACGGCCACCGGCTGCGCCTCGCCGTGCTGGATCCGCAGGGGGCCGACCAGCGCGGCGCCCGCGGCGCCGACCCGACCCCAGATGATGAGCCCGCGCGGGCGGCGACCCTGGGCCTCTCCGCCCAGGTCCTCGATGAGGCCCACGACCGCGAGGCCCTCTCCTGCGCCGAGGTCCAGCCGCAGCGGCCCCGAGGGCCCCTCCCCGTCCAGCTGCACATCCCACCGATCTCCCACCAGCGCGGAGGGCGTCGTCGGCCGTGCGGCCCACCGTGGAGCCGGGCTGCGGACCAGCCCCGGGAGCGCAGGGTGGTCGACCAGCGCGGCCAGATCGGGCAGCGCCGCGAGCGACTCGGGGGTGTGGAGCCCGGCTTCGAGCACCACGACGAGATCCGCGCCGGCGCGCTCGATCTGCCCGGTGCGGGCGAGCAGCTGGGCCCGGTCGAGCCGGAGGGCCGGGTCAGCGGGCGCCCCGCGCACGCAGGGGTCGAGCACTTGCAGCGCGGCGTCGGGGCCGTCGATCTCGGCGGTGGCCCGGGCGTCCCAGGCGCAGAGCGCGGGGCTGCCTGGATCGAGGGCGCGCGCGCGGGCGAAGGCGTCCCGGGCGGCGCGGTGGTCGCCGGCCTCCCAGCGGTGGACGCCCGACTCCCACGACCGCAAGGCCTCACCGAGGGGGTCGAGCGTGGGGTCGGCGCAGGCCGAGAGCAGCAGCAGCGCGCCGATCTGCCGAGCTGTGCCCATCTCCCCTCCCCTGCGGCGCCCTATCCCGGGGCGGGGACGCAGGGCGCAGCTTCGCGTGCCCGGTCTCCGACGATAGTGTTGTACATGAGCGTCGATTTCGTTTGAGCGGACGTCAGATTCGTTTGTGTATGAAGACCAGATCGTCTGACAGCCGATCCGCGGGAGCACGCAGCCGCGAAGACGGCCTCTGGCAGACCGCTTCCATGCCGCAGCCGGCGCCTCGGCGGGCGGCGCAGGCCGGGTCCGCGTCAGCGCGGGTCGCGGCCGATGAACGCGCCCATCCGGCCGCTCGCCGCGCCGTCGCGTCGGTAGGAGTGCAGGCCCAGATCTGCGGCGCTGCAAGCGGGATCGACGGCCACGCGCAGCCCGCCCGCCGCGTGGAGCTGGGCCTCGACCAGCTTCGCCACCGCCACGCGGGGCTTCGCGCCGAGGCTTCGATCCACGAACACGTGCGCAGGGACGCCGGTCGCGGCGAGCGCCTCGACGACCTCTTCCCCGACCTCGTAGCGGGCGGCGCTGATGCTCGGGCCGACCCATGCGCGGTCCACCTCGAGCCCATCGGCCCGGAGCCGTTCGAGGACCGCCGGCACGATCCCGGCGGCCGCGCCGCGCCAGCCGGCGTGCACCGCGGCGACCACCCCAGGGCCCGCGAGCAAGACCGGCACGCAGTCGGCCACCCGGACGCACAGCAGCAGGCCGGGGCGGGTGGTGAACAGCGCGTCAGCCTCGCCGACCATGCCGCCCTCTGCGGCCTCGAGCAGGCCCACGCCGTGCACCTGGCTCATGCGGGCGACCGGCCAGCCTGGGCAGCCGAGCTCGGCCGCGAGGGTGGCCCAGATGCCGTCGGGGCTGCCAGGGCGCAGGTCCACGGGGGCCCCTGGGCCGCCCGCGCCGCGGAGGCCCCACCGCAGGCCGTGGGCGTGGAGCGCGGGAGGGGGCCAGCGCCAGTCGGGGCTCGTGGAGGGGGCGACTGACATCGGGGCTCCTGCGTGGGGATCCGCCTGGACCGGTCATTCACCGCGAGGGCGGTGACCCCGGCGTTGACAGGACAGGCGCCTGCTCCCTAGCCTGGGGGCATGCGCCTCGCCCCCATCCACGCGCCCGTCGCCTGCTCCGCGCTCCCCCTCGCGCTGCTCCTCGCCTGCGCCCCGAAGGAGCCGGCCCCGAGCGGCGGCGGTGGTGACGACACCGGGGCTGAAGAGCAGATCGACGTTGAGGTCGCTGACTTCGAGGTGCAGCTCACTGTCGTCGTCCCGCAGAACCAACCGGACCTCTTCGACATCGTCAGCCGCGTGGATCTCGAGATTAGCGACGCAGAGGGCGATCTGGGCCCGTTCAGCTTCTCCGACGTGGCCGACGGCGGCGGGCCGATCGCCGACGGGCTGCCGGCGCTCACCGCGGCGGTCTTCACCCTGCGGGCCTACGACGGCGACGGCGCCCTGCTCGCGGTCGGCCGCAGCGAGCCGGTCGACGCCACCACTGGTCCGCAAGAGGTGCGGGTGTTCATGGGTCGCGCCCGCAGCATCGGCTGGCTCGACGCGCTGCAGAGCGCCGATGGCTCCGAGCGTGGCGTCTACGCCGGCGCCCTCGTGGCCTTGGGCGGCGGCACCTTCCAGCTCTACGGCGGCACCGCGCGGGTGGCCTTCGGCTCGACACCGGCGCTCTCGGCCGACGATGGCGTGTGGGAGCTCAACCTCAACGATGTGGACGGTGGCCTGCGCTTCGAGCGGGTGGGCGACATGCCGCCGACCGACGCCGAGGCCGAGGCCCCCGGTCGGGCTGCGCACACGGCCACCCTTCTGCGCGGAGATCACGCAGACGACGGCCTTGTCCTCATCGCTGGCGGCTCGACCGACTACCTCGACGCCCCCAACGCCAGCGCCGACCTCACCCTCTACGATCCGCTGGCCCGGGCCGTCGTCGCCCAGCTGGTGCTCCCCTCGGCGGTCTTCCAGCACACGGCCACGCTCACCAGCGGCGGGCGGGTCGTGCTCTCGGGCGGGTCGCGGCGGGGCGACGCCGTGGGCGGGATCGTCGGCTCCACCCGGATCCAGATCTTCGAGCCGGGTGACCGCACCATCTCGTCGGTGACGGTGTCCGACACCCCGTGGATGTGGGAGGCGACGGCCGCGCTCCGGGATGGTGGTGTGCTGATCTGCGGCGCCTCGATCTACGCCGACACCGTCGACGAGGCCAAAGGCTGCGGGCTGGTCACCGTGGGCGGCAGCTACACCTCGCGGGCCGCGCTCGGGATCAGCATGCCCGAGGCGCTGTACCACCCGTCGATGGTCACCCTCGAGAACGGCGACGTGCTGCTGGTCGGTGGCCTGCTCGACGCCGGGGCGTCGGCCTCGCCCCGCTACGTCGCCGACCCGCGCGTCTGGCGCCTCGCCGAGGGGGCGACCAGCTGGGAGCCCATCGGCAACCTCCGCATCGCGCGGGGCCTCGCCTCGGTCGCGCTCCTGCCCACCGGCGATCTGCTCATCGCGGGCCGGGTCTCCTCGCTCGCCACCCAGCTTTTTCCCGAGGGTGACGCGGCCATCTCCTGTGTCGAGCGCTTCATCGTCGACGCGGGCGTCTCGAAGTTTGTGCCGGCGACGGTCGAGACCATCGCCGACGAGCCGAACGCCGACTGCGATCCTGGCGCGGTGGAGGGCGGCCTCCGGCAGAGCGCCGCCCAGCCCCTTCTCGCGCTCGACCCCACCGACACGAACCTGCTGCTGGTCGGCGGGCAGGCCGCCGCACCGCCGGTCTCGCCCGAGGTCGCCATCTACTTCCCCGAGCTCTGAGCGGCCCGCGGGGCCCGTCCTCTGGGCCTTCTGACCTTCGGACCTTCGGACCTTCGGACCTTCTGCGGCGCGCAGCGGCTCTCAATGGCCGTCGAGCTCTGTCGCCCACTCCTCCGGAATGCCGTGCTGAAGGAGATCATCGAGCACCACCTTCGGGAGGAGGTGGTCGACAGGCTCCCCCGCGCGCAGGCGCCGGCGGACCTCGGACGAGGAGACCGCCGGGAGCGCGAGCGCGGGCCGTGGCAGGGGGAGATCGACGCCCTGCCGGCCCACCACGATGGGGTCGAAGTCGGCCACGA
>JBJONS010000202.1:0-3626 GCA_046051725.1 Pseudomonadota bacterium
CATGACCCCTCCGCGGCGGGCCGCGCCCGCTCCGCCGGTCTTTAGCGACGCCGGGCCGCCCGTCGAGGGGGCCCGCGCCGGCGCGTCAGGGGGCGGCCTCGGCTGGCCGGGCCAGGGCGGCGCGCAGGGCCTCGACCCGCTCGCGGTTCACGCCCAGATCGCTGTGGCCGACCCGGCTGGCCGAGCGCACGTGCGCGAGGGGCAGGGCCGGGTCGAGCGTGATCTCAAGGTCGTCCACGAAGCCAAAGACGGCGCTGCTGCACTCGACCCGCAGATAGTCGGGGCCGAGCGCGGCCAGCGTGGCCCCGGGCAGGCTGGTGGCGGCGCGGCGCAGCGCGACCAGGGCGAGCTGCCGGTCGGCGCCCACGGCGATCGGCGCGACGTGGTGCTCTGCGTCATCGGCGGGGGCCAGGCTCGACACGCAGTTGGGCGAGGCCGGGCAGGGCGCGAGCTGGCCCGAGCGCGCCTCGACCTTGCCGGCGGGGCCCGGCGGGGTGCCCGCGCAGCCCACCCCGAGCAGGATCAGCAGAGGGAGCAGGCCGCGCGGCGGGGCCAGCCGAGACGGGTGCAGCGGGAGGGCGCGGGTCGGGCGGGGCAAGGGGGCCTCCTGCGCGCCGAGGGGCGCGGCCCCAGCGGTTATCTCTGCGCGGGGCGGCCGCCGCGGCGCCGGCCCAGGGGGACAGCATGGCCGGAGAGCGAAAGGGCGGCACAGGCAGCGGGATCAACGAGCTGCGCGACAAGCTCGACGCGCTGACCGGCCGGGCGGTCGACGCCGCCGAAGAGCGCGGGGCCGAGCTGCAGCGCAAGGCGGCCATCGCCGCGGCCGAGGCGGCGGTCACCGGCGCCTGGCGCGCGCTCAAGGGCGTGGTGAGCAGCGAGGCCGAAGACCTGCTCAGCAGCGCCGAGCGCAGCTTGGCCGAGCGCAGCGGCCAGGCCGAGGTCCGGGCCACCAAGGTCGAGGGGGCCGCCGCCGCCGCCCGCGCCGAGCGCGAGGCCCGCAGCCGCCGGGCCGCCGACGAGCTCGCCCGCCTCAAGGCCGCCCGGGCCCAGGGCGCCGACCCGGCCGCCTCCGCGCCCGACCGCGCGGGGGCGCCTCCGAAAAAGAGCCTCTGAGGCAGGGCCCGCGGCGAGGGGCCCCGCCCTCCCCCTGCGACAGCTTGGTGACAGCGGCCCGCCCTGGGCCCGCGGGCCCCCGCGCGCGCCGACAGGGGGCCTGGGCCGGTTAGGGCGCCGCCGCCGCGAGCTTGGAGGGTGAATGACCGCGCTGCGCTACACCCGCGTGGTGCTCGAGGGGCAGGCAGCGCTCGTCCCGCCCACCGTGATCACCACCGAGAGCCTCGAGCGCATGCTCGCCCGCACCTACGCGGGCCTGGGGCTGCGGCCCGGCTTCCTTGAGCTGCTCACCGGCATCCAGGCCCGCCGCTTCTGGGAAGACGGCGTCAAGCCCAGCGAGGCCGCCACCCGCGCCGCCCGCCGGGTGCTGGCCCAGACCGGCTTTGACCCGCGCCGGATCGGCGCGCTGGTCAGCACCTCGGTCTGCAAAGACTACCTCGAGCCCTCGGTGGCCGCGCTGGTGCACGGCAACCTCGGCTTGCCCTCATCGGCCCTCAACTTTGACGTGGGCAACGCCTGCCTCGGCTTTTTGAGCGGGGTCAGCGTGGTGGCCAACATGATCGAGCTCGGCCAGATCGAGGCCGGGCTGGTCGTGGCCGGCGAGGGCAGCGGCGAGGTCACGCGGGCGACCGTGCGCAAGCTGATGCAGCCGGGCACCGACATGGACGCGATGCGCGCCAACCTCGCGACGCTGACGCTCGGCTCGGCCGCCGCGGCCTGGCTGCTGGTGCGCGACGAGCAGGGCACCAGCGGCCACCGCCTGCGGGGCATCAACGCCCAGGCGGCCACCGAGCACAGCCGGCTCTGCGTGGGCACCGCCGAGCAGATGACCACCGACCCGACCACCCTGCTGACCGAGGGGGTGGCGCTGGCCGGCCGCACCTGGGCCCGCTTCTGCGCCGATCAGGGCCTCAGCCACAGCCAGATCCGCGAGTACTGCCTGCACCAGGTCGGCAAGGCCAACCACGACGCGGTCTGCGGCGCGCTGGGCGTGCCCCTCGACCGCGCCCTGCGGGTCTACCCCGACATCGGGAACGTCGGCGCCTGCGGCGTCCCCCTCACCCTCTCGCGCGCCGTCGAGCAGGGCCGGGTCTCCGCCGGAGACACCGTGGCCCTCCTCGGCATCGGCAGCGGCCTCAATTGCGCCATGATGGCGCTGGACTGGTGACCCCGTGAGCAGCGACCCCCACAGCGACCGCCTCGGCCCCGACGCCAGCCCCGCCCTGCGCGCCGCCTACCCCTGGACCGGCCACACCCTCGACGTGAACGGCGGCCGGATGCACTACATCGACGAGGGGCCCAAAGACGCCCCGGTCATGTTGTGCGTGCACGGCAACCCGACCTGGAGCTTCTACTGGCGGCGCCTGATCCAGCGCTTCGCCGGGCCCTTCCGCGTGGTCGTGCCCGATCACATCGGCTGCGGGCTGTCCGACAAGCCCCAGGGCTGGCCCTACCGCCTCGAGGGCCACGTCGACAACCTGCGCCTGCTCATCGAGGCCCTCGATCTGAACGACATCACCCTGGTGGTGCACGACTGGGGCGGGGCGATCGGCTTTGGCGTGGCGACCCGGCTGCGGGCGCGGTTCCGGCGGTTCGTGGTGACCAACACCGCGGCCTTCCGCAGCGACCTGATCCCCTTCTCGATCCAGACCTGCAAGCTGCCGATCTATGGGCCGCTGGCGGTGCGCGGCTTCAACGGCTTCGCCCGGGTCGCGACCATCCGCGCGGCGGCCAAGCCGCTCGACCCGGTGGCCAAAGAGGGCCTGCTGCTGCCCTATGGCAGCTGGCGGGACCGGATCGCCACCCTGCGTTTTGTGCAAGACATCCCGATGTCGGCCTCGCACCCGAGCTGGGAAGAGCTGACCCGCGTCGAGTCGGGCCTGGGCATGCTCAAAGACAAGCCCATGCTGATCTTGTGGGGCGAGCAAGACTTCTGCTTCACCCCCGCCTTCCGCGAACAGTGGCAGAAGCGCTTCCCCGCGGCCGAGACCCACCCCTGGACCGACGTCGGCCACTACGTGATGGAGGACGCCCCGGATCGGGTCATCGAGGCGATGGAGGCGTGGATGCGCGGGAAGGGAGCGGGTCAGCCGTGAGCCAGAGCCTCAACATCGCCGCCTTGATGGAGGAGCAGGCCGCCCTGCGCCCCGACCAAGCCGCGGTGGTGGCCCCCGACGGGCGCGGCCCCGACGGCCAGGCCCGCTGGGCGACGCTCAGCTTTCGCGCGCTCAACGCCCAGTGCGACGCCTACGCCCGCGGCCTCGTCGCGCGCGGGGTGCGGCGGGGCGACCGGGTGAGCCTGCTCATCAAGCCCAGCCTGCACTTCATCCCGCTCGTCTTCGCGGTCTTCAAGGTGGGCGCCCTGCCGGTGCTCATCGACCCGGGCATGGGCCTGCGGGGTTTCCTGCGCTGCGTGGGCGCGATGCGCCCCACCGCGCTGATCGGTGAGCCTGTCGCTGTTCTGCTCTCGCGGCTGTTCCCGGGCGCCTTCGGCAGCGTGCGCCTGCGGGTGA
>JBJONS010000203.1:0-7988 GCA_046051725.1 Pseudomonadota bacterium
CGCCATGGTCGAGACCTCCTGCTGCAGCACCGGGGGCACCTCGGGCATCGTCGAGAGCCCCGGATCAGTCGGCGTGTCCCAGCAGCGGGTGGGCACGTCGGGGCCCTGCGGCGGCGGGTCCGGCACCCCCCGGGGTGGCGGGGGCGCGGGGACCGGATCGGGGCCGACGCGCGGGGCCGTCGGCGCGGGCTGCGGGCGGGTCAAGCGCGCGGTCAGCCCCTGGGCCACCAGCACCAGCAAGAGCAGCAGCGCGCCGCTGATCAGCGCGACCCGCGCGCCCAGGACCAGGGCGGGCCGGGCCTGGGCCAGCTGGCCCGGCGGGGCGGCGGCCCGCGCGAGCGGCTCGTTGGGCGCCTCAGGTGAGAACAGCGTGCTGCTGGTCGGGTTCGCGGTCGGTGGGGCGGTGTTGGGCAGGTGTGGCGCGGCTGGCGCCGGCCTGGGGTCCGCGGCCGGGGCGGGCGGCGCGGCCGGGTAGAGCAGCGCCTCGACCGCGCGGCGGGCCTCGGCGGCCGTGGGGCGCTGGGCCGCGTCGGGCTCGAGCAGCCGCTCCAGCAGCGCCAGGGTCGGCGGGCGGACCCGGAGCGCCGCGCGCCAGGTCACCGCGCCGTCCCGCAGGTGCAGGCTGGCCGGCGGCGCCCGCGAGAGCAGCGCGACGGCGGTCATCCCCAGGCTGTAGAGGTCCGAGGCGGGGCCGCTGCCCCCCGCGAAGACCTCAGGCGCCATGAAGCCGAAGGTCCCGGCCACGGTGGCGCCCCCGCTGACCGAGGCGAAGGCGTCCTGCACCGCGCCAAAGTCGACCAGGGACAGGCCGCCGTCGACCCGGCGGATCAGGTTGGCGGGCTTGATGTCGCGGTGCACGACCGGCGGGTGCAGGCCGTGCAGGTAGACGAGGATGTCGAGGACCTCGGCCAGCAGCGCCAGGACCTCGCCCTCGGTCCAGCGGTGGGCCACCAAGCCGGCCTGCAGGTCTTCGCCCTCGACGAAGCCCTGCACGAGGAAGAGGGTGGCGGCGCGGCCCCGGCCGATGAGCAGCTCTTCGCGCCAGGCGGGCACGCCGGGGTGGGCCAGCTGGCGCAGCACGGCGCCCTCGCGGCGCGCCAGCCGCAGGGCGGCCTCTTCGCCCAGGTGCCCGACCATGACCTGCTTGAGGGCGTAGTCCTCGCCGGTGGCGACCGCGGTCGCCCGGTAGACCACGCCCACCGCGCCCCGACCGACGCGGGCCTGGATCGCGTAGCGCCCGTCGACCCGCGGCTCGGCCCCGCAGCGCGCGCAGGGGACGGCGGTGGTGTGTTCCTGGCATTCCACGCAGATCATCGTCGCTCCCAGGTTCCGCGGCCGCGTATCCCGCCGGGGGAGGCGGCCTGCGGTCGGGCCAGGGCCCGCCCCAACCGCGGGCGGGGCGGTCGGCGCCGGGCCGGGCGCACCGAGGCGCACCGGGGCGCCCCGCCGGCCTGCGGCCGTCGGCCCCGGTCCTGCGCGCGCGGGCTGCGCCCTTGGTCGCTGCGCGACCGGCCTGCGGCCGCGCTCCGGCCCGGGTGGCGCGCGCGAGGCGGCCGTGGGCGCGGGCGTGCGGCGGGTCGACCGCGCTGGACATCGAAACGACGCCAGTCACAGTGTTCCCTGCGTGGCGCGCCGCTCGCCGCTTTCGCGGCGGGCCGGTCGCCGGGCGCGCTCAGTCCCGGGCGCCCGGCCGGATCGCGCCGCGCACGAGCCGCAGCCCCACCGCGTCGCGGCGCGCGGTGGGCAGGTAGCTGCGCCGCACCGAGAGCGTCGCCTCTGCGGGGATCGCGCCCCAGTACCCGCCGCGAACCGCGCGGTAGGCGCCGGTGCTGGCGATCAGCGGCGCGGGCGCGGGCTCGGCGGGCGGGCCGCCTTCACCTTCCCCGTCCCAGCACCACTCGGCGACGTTGCCGGTCATGTCGTAGAGGCCCCAGGGGTTGGGCTTGAAGCTCCGCACCGGCGCCAGCCCCGCTGCGCCGTCGTCGCACGGCGCGCCCGCGGCGCTGGGCTGGGCGCGCTGCAAGGCGCGGTCCGCGATGTTTCCGATGGCGCAGAGGGCCTCGGGGCCGGCCCCGCCCGCGTAGGGCCCGTCTTGGCCGGCCGCGGCCAAGGTGAGCCACTCGGCCTCGGTGGGCAGGCGGTGGCCGGCTTGGGCGGGGTCCCACCGGACGCTGGCGCCCGCGCTGCTCTCGCAGCGCTCGACCCCCGCGTACACCGGCGCGAGGCCCTCGTTGAGCGAGAGCGCGTTGGCAAAGGCCACCGCGTCGCACCAGCTCAGGCCGTGGGCGGGGCGGCTGTCGCCGCGCAGCGGCGCGGCGGCGTCGCCGGCCGCGCCCAGGGTGGCCCCGGTCACCGCGCGCCAGAGGGCCTCGGTGACCTCGGCCTCGCCCACCAGCAGGGGCGGGCCGCCGGGGACCCCGGGCGTGCTCACCATGCCGTAGCCGACGGGCGCGGGCTTCTGGGTGGGGGCGGGCGGTGCCGGCGCCGGGGTCGCGCCGAGGGTGAGCAGCGCGGGCAAGACCAGCGCGAAGGGGATGGGCGGGATCATGCGCACCTCTGCGGGCTGCGGCCGGGTATCCGCCGCGGGGGCGCGCGCACCCGCCTCGCGCGCGGCAGGGGGCAGAGGGGCCGCGCGGCCGGTCGCAGACCGGGCGCGCGGGTCGGCCGCCGGCCGACGGAGCGCAGCGAACCCCCGTCCGCACCCGGCCCGGCGCCCCGCGCCGGGGCCGCCCAGGCCCGTCGTCCCCACGGCCGGAGTCCGCGTCCGGTGCGCGCCGCGTTCCAGCGCGTTGCAGGCGGGCCGCGTTCAGGTTGACCCGGGCGGTTCGCCGCGCGACCTTCGGCCCCTGCGCGGCGCGCGCACAGGGGAGCGACGATGTGGCCACGCCTTGAGGCCGAGCTGACCGAGGACGGCCCGCTGCTGCGGCTGCGGACCCGCCCCGCCCACTGGCTGCGCCGCGGCGCGGTCCTCGGGCTCTTTGTGCCGGCCCTGCTCGCGGTGGTCCTGGTGCTGCTGATCATCGTCGATCTCATCGACCGCCTGCGGCTCGGTGACGGCACGATCGTCGGCGCGGCGCTCTGCGTGCTCGTCGGCGGCCCTTCGGTGCTCTGGGGCGCCGTTCTGGCGCTCGGGGCCCAGGGCCGCAGCCGCCGCTCGGTGGTCGAGCTGGACCTCGCCGGGGGTGCGCTCCGCCCGGCGGTGGGGCCCGCCCGGTCGCTGGCGGCGGTCCGGGCCCTGCGCCTGTACAAGCCCAACAGCTTGGTGGCCTGGCTCGCCGTCGACGCCCTGCTGGTCGATGATCAGCCGCGTCCGGCCGGGCCTTACCAGGCGCCCGCCCTCACCACGCCGGTGCGCTTGTGGGGCAACATCCCCGAGCAGCGGGGCGCCGAGGCGGTGGCCCTGGCCGCCCAGCTCGCCGCCCGCTTGGGCGTGCCCCTCGAGGACGGCCGCAGCGCCTTCGACCGCGGGCTCGACGCCGGCAGCCGCGGGCGCACCTGGCACACCGCCGCCTATGTGCCGATGCAGGGCATCTTCCTCTTCGCCAGCGCGCTCATCTTGCTGACCCGCAAAGACGACGCGGTGGGGCGCTTTCACGCGCGGCAGTCGCTGAGCCTGCTCGTCGTCGAGAGCATCGCCATCGTCGGCGTGATCATCATCGGCGCGCCGCTGATGTTCCTGCCCGGCGACCGCGACCCGCACCCGATCGGCGTCGCGGTGCTGGTCGGCGGGCTCGTGTTGATCACCGGGCTGCGGCTGATCGTGCGCTTTTATGCGGCGTGGCGGGCCTGGCGCGGCGACCTGTGGCTGCTGCCGGTGCTGGGGCGCTTCACGCGGCGCTGGCTGCCGCCGGCGGCCTGAGCCGGGAGCGGCGGGTGGCCGTGGGCGGCACCTGAACAGCGAATCGAAGCGGAGCGCCGCACTTCAGGGGGAGATCAGGGGCGTGCGGACCTGAGCGGCCCCATCGGCGGGCTGAACAGGAGGCGGTCAATTTCTGACGGGTAATCTCCGGCGCGCGCCGCTAGCCTGGGCTTGGTCGGAGGGGCTGTGCCCGCCTCCGCCACCGGAGCCCGCCATGAACCACCCCGCCGACGCCCAGCTCCCCTTCGCCCCGCCCGCCGACGGCCCGCGGGCCCCCGAGCCCCAGGCCGCCCCCGGTGCGCCTGGGGGGACGACGCCCGATGACCCGCTTGGACCGCTCGGCCCGCTGGGTCCGTTTGGTCCGCTGCCCATCGGTGAGGATGACGCACGCGACGATGATCCCGAGCCGGTGGCGGCGGTCGACGCCGTCCCCATGCCCGCGGGTGAGGGGGCTCCGCCCCCGGTCTACACCTACCACCCCGGCTCCGTGGTCGATCTCGGGCGCGGCCTCGCCACCTTCTACGGCAGCCACCACTACATCGCCCTGCAGCTCGGCCCGCGGCCCGTGGCCCGCATCGTCGGCGCCCCCCGCGGCGGCGCCCCGCCGTCCCTGAGCGTGCGGCTGTTCTCGCGCCTCGGGCCCGATGGCCGGCCCTCGTTCCAGCCGGGGGCGGAATTCGTGGGGTCGCTCGGGCCCGTCGGCGCGCCGCAGGCGCTCGACAATTGTGTGCCAGAGGCCATGCTCGCCGCGGTGCGCGCCGCGTTTCGTCCCCACGAAGACCTGCGCGGCCTGCTGCTGCTCGGCGAGGCGCCGGTGCTGGTCGAGCTGGCGGCCCACCTCCCCGTGGTGCTGCGGGCCCTGCTGCTGGTCGTGAGCTCGCCTGTGGTGCCCGAGGCGTCGCGCCTGGGGATCCGGCGCGTCGTCGCCGAGCGCCGGGGCCTCGCGCTCAGCGGGCAGCTGCTCGAGCTGCTCTGCTTCAGCCCGTCGCGCGCCTTCATCGAGCGCCTTCGTCGGATCGACTACCCCCCGGCTTGGACGCTCGACAGCCTGTGGCTGCTGCAGCGCACGCTCGCGGCCTACCCCCGCCGCGTGGCGGGCGTGGCGCGCCTGAGCCCCGTGTCGGCGCCGGCCATCGCGGTCGCCTCGCAGCTCGGCCTCGCGCGGTGGCTCCGGCCCAGCTTCTTCGACGACCTGCTGCGGGTGCGCTCCCATGCGGTCCTCGCGTCGCTGAGCGTGCGCGCCATGCTCGAGCAGCTCGCCGAGCACCAGCGGCGCTGCGGCGTCGATCCGGGCCCCCTGCGCTCGATGGACGAGCTGCAGGCGAAGGCCGAGCGCGCCGCCCTGGCGCTCGAGCGCCTCGACCGCCCGGCCTTGCCCGCGCCTGACGGCGCCGCGGCGGGCATCGACCCGCCGGTGGACTTCCCGGCCTTCCTGCGGCCCCTGCGCAGCGCGGCGGCCACGGCGCTCGAGGGGCGGGCGATGGCCCACTGCCTCAATGAGGCGGACTTTGCGGCGGTCGAGGCCCGCGAGGCCTACTTCTTCGCCGCCGACCTCGACGACGAGCGCGCCACCCTGATGCTGCGCTTCGAGCCGGGGGGCATGCTCGCGCTCGGCGAGCTGCGCGGGCCGAAGAACACCACGGTCGGCCCCTCGCTGCGGCTGCGCATCGAGCAGTGGATCGTGCACCAGAACCTCTGGACGGTCTTCCGACGCCAGCCCTGCAGCCTGCCGCCGGCGCAGCCGGCCCCGTCTGTGCACCCCGCGCTGGGCGCCTGGGGCCGGCCCCCTGACGACTACATCCCCGTGCTGCTGGGCAACCCCGCCGATGGCGAGCCCCCCAGCTTCAACGACCCGGACTGGGCCAGCGCGCCCGTCGCCCCGCGCCCGCACCCCGGCCTGCCGCCGCACCTGCTGGTCGCGCCCGACGGCCGGCTCCGCGCCTGCTACGCCGAGGACTTCGGGCAAGACCTCAAGACCGACGCCGCCGAGCAGGAGGCCGAGGCCCGGCGCCTCGGCTGGCGGCCGCCCGCTGAAGGCGCCCCCGCGCTGGACCGGTGGCTGCCCGACGACGTCGTCTTTTGAGGTGGCCGGTCCGGGCGCGTCGCGTCGCGGGCCCCGCGCGGGGGCTGCGAGGCGCCGCAATTGACCTCGCAAGGCCGAGGCGCGAAGGCCGGTTGATCGCGCTCGTCGCCCCCGCGCCCAACCCGAGGAGCGCCCATGCCGTCGACCCGAGTCTTCTCCCTTCCCGTTGCGCTGGCTGCTGTAGCCTTCGCTGGCTGCACCCCCGCCGATGAGCCCAAGCCCCGCGACGGGGCCACCCCGGACCCCTCGGCCGGCGGTGGGGAGGACAGCCTGCCGGCGGGCGAGACCGCCTGC
The DNA here is from genome assembly GCA_046051725.1 of Pseudomonadota bacterium. GTDB lineage: Bacteria > Myxococcota_A > UBA796 > UBA796 > UBA2385 > JAEUKK01. The sequence continues at coordinate 6,237 of JBJONS010000203.1, forward strand.
TCAGCCGCCACCGCCGACTGGCCCGCGCTGCCCGATCTCGACGCGCTGATCACCCGGAAGATGGAGGCCGGGCACCTGCCGGGCCTCTCGGCCTGCATCATGAAGGACGGCGTCGTGGCCTGGTGTGGGGCCTACGGGGTGCGGTCCATCGAGACCGGCGCCCCCGTGACCACCGAGACCCCCTTCATCTGGGCCTCGGTCAGCAAGCTGGTCACCGCCACCGCCGCCCTGCAGCTCGCCGAGGCCGGCCAGCTCGACCTCGACGCCGATCTCGACGCGCTGATGCCCCACCGGGTCGTGCACCCCCGCGGCCCCGGCACCGCCATCCGCCCGCGCGCCCTGCTCGCCCACGTCGGCGGCGTCGACGACAACTGGGACGTGCTCGACGGGTACGTGAACCGCAGCGGGCCGCCCCGCCTCTCGCTCGCCGAGGTCAACGCGCGCTACTTCGACCCGGCGGGCGCCGACTATGACGCCGAGTACAACTTTGTCGGCGCGGCCCCCGAGCGCCGCGCGGTCTACAGCAACATGGGCTACGCGCTGCTCGGCGGGGTGGTCGAGGTGGCGACGGGCGCCGACTTCGCCGATGTCACCAGGGACGCCATTTTCGCCCCGCTGGGCATGACCCACACCGGCTGGCGCCTCGACGACTTCAGCCTCGATGAGCTGGCCGAGCCCACCGCCTGGCGCCGGGGAGAGCTCGTGCCGCGCGGGCACGTCACCTTCGCCGACTACCCCAACGGCGGCCTGCGCAGCTCGGCCCACGACATGACCTGCTTCTTGGCCGCGGCGGCCCGGGGCGGCAGCCTTTTCGGCGTCGAGCTGCTGCCCCGCGACGCGCTGATCGCGGCGATGGAGCCGGCCTTCCCGGCGCTGGACGACACCCAGGGGCTCGGCTGGTACACCCAGCCGATGGTCGGGCGCGGGCCGTGGATCGGCCACTCGGGCGCCGAGGTCGGCGTCGCGTCCGACCTGTTCATGCGCCAGGACGGCAGCCTCGGCATCGCGCTGGTCACCAACGGCGACTGGGGCGATGAGCGGGAGATCGTCGCCATCGAAGAGGCGATGGTCGAGGCCGCCGCCGCGCTCTGAGGGGCAGGGGAGGAGGCGACCCGGCCCGCAGGGGCGGCCGGGCCCCGCGCGCCGGAGCGCCGGGCCGGCCAAGCGCCAGGTTCAGCGCCAGGTTCAGCGCCACAAGCAGCGCCACCCTCAGCGCCGCGCGGATCGGGCGGCTCAGCGCCCCCAGCGGGCCGACAGGGCCGCATCGCCGAGCGCGTCGAGGTCCGCGGCGAGCTGGTCCGCGCGCTGGATGCTCTCGTCGCCGGTGATCTGGGCCATCAGCCGGCTGCGCAGCACCGTGCGCTCGGGCGCGCCGCGGGCGGCGGCGGTGTCGACCCAGCGCACCGCCTCGGCCGGCCGCATGTGGAGCAGCGCCTGGTGGCCGGCCCGCAGCGCGCCCTCCCAGCTGCCGTCGTCGCTCTGGGCCGGGTCCCGCTCGAGCCGCGGGTCCGACCGCCCGTCGAGGGCCAGCGGGTCGGGCGGCGGCGGGATCGGCCGCCCCGCGGCGCCGGTGACCGGCAGCAGGCCCTGCTCTTCGATGCAGCGCAGCAGCGTCTGGGCGATGAGCGTGTGCCCCGCCGCAGTGGGGTGGCAGGCGTCGTAAAAGACGTCCCCGCCGATGTGCCCGCCGGCTTGAAAGCTGCCCGCCACGTCGCAAGCCGCCGCGCCGTGCGCGGCCGCCACCTCGAGCAG
>JBJONS010000204.1:0-6786 GCA_046051725.1 Pseudomonadota bacterium
GTGTTGGGCACCTTCTCGGTGCTCGTGCGCATCACCCGCACCGCCGCGGGGTCGAGGCCCAGCTCATGCGCCAGCACCGCCGCGAGCTTGGTGTGCAGGCCCTGGCCCATCTCGGTGCCGCCGTGGTTGAGCTGGGCGCTGCCGTCGGTGTAGAGCAGCACCAGGGCCCCGGCTTGGTTCAAGAACGACTTGGTGAAGCTGATGCCGAACTTGACCGGGTGCAGGGCCACGCCCCGCTTGCGCAGGGGGCTCTGGGCGTTGAAGGCCGCGGCCGCCGCGCAGCGCCCCGCGTAGTCGGCATCGGCCGCCAGCTTGTCGATGATGGTGTGCAGGTGGTTGTTCTGCACCTGCTGGCCGTAGGGCGCGCGGTCGCGGCCGGGGCCGCCGTAGAGGTTGCGCTGCAGCAGGGCGAGGGGCTCAAAACCGTGCACCTCGGCGGCGTGGTCGAGCACCGCCTGCATCACCGCCACGCCTTGGGGGCCACCAAAGCCGCGAAAGGCTGTGTTGGACGGGAGGTGGGTCCTGCAGACCTGCCCCACAAAACGCAGCGCGGGCACGAAGCAGGCGTTGTCGATGTGAAAGAGCGCGCGGTCCATGACCGCGCCGGACAGATCGAGGGTGGCGCCGCCGTCGCTCCACAGCTCGACCTCGAGGCCCAAGAGGTCTCCGGCGGTGGAGAAGCCCGCCCGGTAGCGGGCCCAGAAGGGGTGCCGCTTGCCGGTCTGGCGCATGTCTTCGCCGCGCCGCAGCCGCATGCGCACGGGGCGGCCGGTCGCCCAGGCGCCCAGCGCCGCGAGGCAGGCCGTGCCGCTGGCCTGGGACTCTTTGCCGCCAAAACCGCCGCCGAGGCGGGGCACCTCGCAGCTGACCATGGCGCTCGGCAGGCCGAGCACGCCGGCGACCTCGCGCTGCACCTCGCTGGGGTGCTGGGTGCTGGACAGGACCCGGAAGCTGCCGCTCTCTTCGGGCAGCACCAGGGCCGCTTGGGTCTCGAGGTAGAAGTGGTCCTGGCCGCCGGTGGCCAGGCTGCCCTCGACCCGCAGGGGGGCCTCTTCGATGGCCTCGCCCGGCGCCCCGCGGCAGATGGTGTGCGGGGCGGTGAGGAAGCTGCCGGTGTCGATGGCCTCGGCGATGCTGAGGATGGCGGGCAGCGGGTCGATCTCGGCGACCACCAGGGCCGCGGCGGCGTCGGCGGCCTCGAGGCTGGTGGCCAGGATGAGGGCGAAGGGCTGGCCGATGAAGGTGAGCGCGTCGGCGGCCAGCACCGGCTCATCCTGCACGACTGGGCCGATGGCGTTGTGTCCGGGGATATCGGCCGCGGTCAACACCCGAATGACCCCGGGGGTGGACCGGGCGGCGCGCAGGTCGAGGTGACGCAGCCGCCCGTGGGCGACCGGGCTGGTCACCGCCCGGGCCACCAAGCAGCCCGGCGGGTTGGGCAGATCGTCGACGTAGAGCGCGCTGCCGCGCACGTGCAGGTGCGCGCTCTCGTGCGGGGCCGGCTGGTGGAGCGGGTCGGCGGCGGGCGGGCGGGGCGCGTTCATGCGGAGGCTCCGGGGGCGGCGTCGAGGGCCAGGGTGCCGGTGTGGCGGGGGCCCAGCGCGGCGGCCCCGGCCCGCAGGCCCTCTTTTTGGCGCTCGAGGAGAAAGCCCAACAGCAGGTTCTTGGCGACGCGCATGCGGTAGCTGGCGCTGCCCCGGTGGTCGGAGAGGGGGCGCAGCTCGGCCTCGAGGGCGGCGGCGGCGGCGCGCACGGACGCCTCGTCAAAGGCAGCGCCCAGCAGGGCATCTTCGGCGCCGCTGGCCCGCAGGGGGCGCGGACCCATGCCGCCAAAGGCGAGGCGGGCGACCCGGACCCGCCCCCCGTCGTCGAGCTCGACGTGGAAGGCCGCCGAGACGGTGGAGATGTCGAGCTCGCGCCGCCGGCTGACCTTGTAGGCCGCCTGGTGGGCCTGGGGCCCGGGCAAGGGCAGGCGGATATGGGTCAGCAGCTCGCCGGGCAAGAGCGCGGTGCTGCGGTAGCCCGTCCAGAAATCATCGGCGGCGATGGTGCGGGTGCCGCCGACCCGGGCGGCGACCAGCTCGGCCCCGAGCGCCAGCATCACCGGGGCCAGATCGCCGATCGGCGAGGCGGTGCAGAGGTTGCCGCCGAGCGTGCCGCGGCCCTTGATCGCCCGCGCGCCGAAGTAGCGCAGCATGCGGTGCAAGGCCGGAATGGTGTGCTCGGCGGCGTCTTCGAGGTCGGCGAGGCGGGTGGTCGCGCCGATCACGAGGTGGTCGCCCTCGACCGTCGCCCCGCGCAGGGCCGCGATGGCCTCGAGCGACAGCAGGGCCGGCCAGCGGCGGCCCTTCAAGGTGACCTCGAGCCCCAGATCGGTGGCGCCGGCCACCACCCGGGCCTCGGGATCGGCGGCGCGCAGGGCCAGGGCCTCGTCGAGGGTGGCCGGCTGGTCGAAGCGCTCGCCCCCGCGCACCACGTGCAGGGCCGCGGCGGGCGCCGGCGTGGACAGGGCGGCGGCGAAGCGGTCGGCGGGGCGGGCGCCGGCCACCGCGTCGAGGGCCTCGCGGATCGGCCGGTAGCCGGTGCAGCGGCAGAGGTTGCCGGCGAGCTGGTCTTCGCGGCGCCAGCCCGGGGCGCTGAGGGCCGGGCGGTAGGTGGCCTCGAACAGGCTCATCACGAAGCCGGGCGTGCAGTAGCCGCACTGGCTGCCCAGCGCGGCGACCATGGCGGTCTGGGCGGGGTGGGCGGCCTCGCCGGCCTGGGTCAGGCCCTCGACGGTGAGCACCGCGCGGCCGTGCAGGCTGCCCAGCAGCACGATGCAGCTGTTCGTGGCGCGGAAGATCGGCCCCTCGGCGCTGCTGTCGGCGAGGGCCACCGCGCAGGCGCCGCAGTCGCCCTCGGCGCAGCCCTCTTTGCTGCCGGTGCGGCCGGTGGCGCGCAGGTGGGCGAGCAGCGTGGTGGTGGGCGTCCAGTCGGTCGGGCGCTCGATCGCGCCGTTCAGCGTGAAGCAGAGGGCGTCGGCGCTCGGCGGCGGGGGCGCGGCGGCGGTCGGGGTCGTCATGCGGCGGGCTCCAGGGGAGGCGCCCTAACCTCGCCCGCGGGCCAGGGGACGCCAGCGGCGGGCGCTCAGGGCGCGGGCCAGACCCGGGTCTGGTTGCGGGCGTTCTTCTCGATGAAGGCGGCCTGCAGGTCAATGTCAGCGCGGTTGGCCACCGCGAGCAGGTAGTTGAGCACGTCGACCAGCTCGTGCCCGAGCGCGGCTTGGCGTTCGGCGCGCCGGTCGGCCGGGGCGGCCTGCCAGCGGCGGGCGGCCTCGTAGACCTCGCCCAGCTCTTCGCCCATGTGGAGCAGGCAGGTCCGCATGTCTTCGCGGTCCCAGCCCTGGCGGGCCTCGAGCGCGAGGATGAAGGCCTGCAGCGCCGGGAGGTCGCCCGGCTGCTGCAGGTGAACCAGGGGTCGTTCGGCGGGGGCGTCGCTCATGGGGCCTCTTCGACGGGTAGGGTCGGGGTCCAGGCCGTGCCGCGGCCGGCCAGGGCCCGGCCGTGCAGGTCATCCCACAGGTAGTCGATCAGCGCGCAGCCGAGGCAGGCGAGGCAGAGGCGGCCCAGGCGGCGCAGGTAGACCAGGGCCCGGGCCGGGCCGGCGGCTGGGTCGCCGGGCTCCGCCGCCCGCTGCCAGGCCCGCAGCGGCGCGTCGGCCCAGGGCAACAGCGCCGCGCCCACCAGCACGACCCTGGGGAAAAGACCCCACAGCGCGCCCATCACGACAGGCACGCCCGCGAGGGCCAGGCAGAGGCGGGCCGCGCGCAGGGCCCCGACCGCGCCGTGGGTGGCGGCCAGGGTGCGGTCGCCGCGGGCGGCGTCGGCGGGGCCTTGCCAGACCATCGCGGCGAAGCTGAGGCTGGCCATGGTGAGCGCGCAGCCGAGCAGGGCCAGCGGCAGCCGGGGGTCGTCGGGGCGGCCGACCAGCAGGTAGCCGGCCAGCGGGGTCAGCGCGCCGTAGCCGACGGCGTTGGTGAGCGGGCCGGCCAGCGGGTGGCCCTTCCAGGCGGCGGCGGGGTGCGAGTAGGCCACCGCGAGGGCGGCGCAGCCCAGCGCGCACAGGGCGGGCCCGACCCCGGCCGGGGCGGCGAGCAGGGGGCAGGCGAGCAGGGCGAGGCCCGACAGGGGCCCGGCGACGGCTGGCGGAGGGGCCGGCGGGCCGCCGAAGAGCACCGGGCCGTCGTCTTGGTCGCGGACCGCGTTGAGCCACAGCGCGCCGGCGTGCAGGCAGGTCCAGGCGAGGATGAGCTGCAGCAGGCCATTCAGCCCGGTCAGCGGCGCGGCGAGGGTCCAGTGCCCGAGGCCCCAGCCGAAGAGCAGCAGGCCGATCAGCGGCGCCCACATGCGGGGCCGCGCGAGGCGGAGCAGCCGGAGGGCGACGGGCGCGGGCGCTGGCGGGGCGGTCTGGGCGGTCGGGGCGGTCGGGGTGCGCATCCGGCGGCAGCTCCAACGGGCTGGTCGGCTATCCCGCGCGGTCGGCCCTGGCTCCGTCGGCGGGGGGCCCAGGGGCAAGCCCGCCCGGTGCGGGCCGGGGCGCAGCGGATAGGCTGGGGGTCCCCGTGGTCGAGGTCCGCGCCGCTTGATGCTCCGCTGGCCTGTTGTCCTCCGCCGAACCGCCGCCGGGTGGGGCCCCGCCCTGGGCCTCTGGCTGCTGTTGGCCGCCGGCGGGGCCCGCGCCGGCGACGAGGGCGGCCGCGTCTGCGCGGTGCGGGTGGTGGGGCCCGACGCCAAGGGCAACGTGCTGGACGGTGATCCGGACCTGCCGCCCCTGGTGCCGGGGGCCGAGGGCCTGCCCGCCCGGCGCCAGACCGAGCTGCAGGCCCGGGGCGCGCTGTCGGGGCCCCTGCCCGGCTGGTGGAGGGTGGTGCCGCTGGCCCGGACCATCTTCCCCTGCCCGGCGGCGGAGGGCTGGCGTCCAGCCGCCGAGGCCGAGCGGCTGCGCGGCTGGTTCGCCGATCAGGGCTGGCTCGACGCCGCGGTGGCGGTCCGCGCCGAGCCCTGGCGCGGCCGGGGCGGCGCGCGGGCCCGGCGGGCCGAGCTGCTGCGCTTCGAGGTGCGCCCGGGCCGCCGCTACCGGCTGACCAGCGCCCAGCTCGCGGTCGAGGATGCCCTGCCGACCGATCTCCTCGACGAGCTGGGGGCCCTGATGCCCCGCGTGGGGCGCTGGGATGGCGCGGCCCTGCGCGAGAGCGCCGAGGGCATGCGGCGGCGCTTGCGGGCGGCCGGCCACCCCTGGCCGCAGGTGATGCACGTGCTGGTCGCCGATCCCGAGGCTGAGGACGGCAAGGCGCTGCGGGTCGAGGTCGACGCCGGCCCGGTCGGGCGCTTCGGTCCGGTCGAGGTGCTCGGCGTCGACGGCCTGCACGCCGAGGCCCTGCGCCGGGCGGTCCGGCCCGGCTGGCGGCCCGGCGAACGTTTTGATGGGCGGGCGGTCGACCGCGCCCGCGAGGCGCTCGGCGCGCTGCCGGCCTTCGCCGCCGTCGAGGTCGAGGCGGTCGGCGGGCCCGACCCAGCGCTGGTGCCGGTGCGGGTGCGGGTGCTCCCCGCGGACGACATCGACTGGGAGCCGATCGTCCGCGTGGCCAGCGACGCGACGACCTTCTCGGCCGGCGCCGGCGCCGCGGTGCGCGGGCAGCACCTCGCCGGGCGGCTGCTGCGCGGCGAGGCGATGGCCGCAGCGGGTTGGCGGGCCTTTCCGGTCTTCGCCGGGATCGAGCCGACGGTGCACAACCACGGTCCTTGGGCCGAGGGCGCGGCCGAGCTCGAGGCGGCCCTGCGCCCGGTCCAGGGCCTCGGCCTGCTCTGGGCGCAGCGCGGCCTGCTCGACGCCCAGCGCGGCTACAACGAGCTGGGCGGCGAGATCGAGGCCGGGCTCATCTGGCGGCCGGCGGCCGGGCTGCGGATCTCGGCCGCGCCCCAGCTCGGGCTCTGGCGCACCTTCGCCTATGACCGCCAGCTACCTTTTTATGAGCCCTGGTTCGGCGGGGTCGGCAGCACCGTGCCGATGGGGGGCTACGCGCGCCCCCAGTTCCGCGAGCGGGCCCTGCTGTTCGGCCCGCACCTGCGCCTCGCGTGGGCCCGGGGCGGCGGCCCGGGCGGGGCGGCCCCGGGCTTCGCGCTGGCCCTCGACGCCGAGCCGGTCGGCTGGGCCGACGGGGACCGCTTTGGGCGCGGCGAGGGGAAGATCACCCTGTCGACGCCGCTCTCGTCGCGCTGGTGGCTGAGCGGGCGCGCGGCGGCCGGCGCCCTGCGCTGGGCCGACGGCGAGGACGTGCCGGGCGTGCTGCACCTGCGCAGCTTCCTCGGCGGCTGGGGCTCGGTGCGCGGCTGGGGCTACCGCGCGCTGTCCTCGCCGGGGTGGGACGGCGCGTCGCGCGACCTGCGCATCGGCGGCGATCTGATGGGGATGGCGGGCGTGGACCTCGGCTACCGCCTCGCGCCGGGGTGGGAGCTGCGGACCTTCGGCGACGTCGGCCGGACCTTTGAGACCCTGCGGGACGCGCGGGGCCAGAGCGGAGACGTGCTGCGCGGCGTGCACCTCGCCGATCTGCAGCCGACGGTGGGGGGAGGGTTCAGCCTGCCCTCGCCGCTCGGGCCGCTGACGGTGGCGGTCGCCTATCTGCTGCGCCGGGACGATCAGCTGCCAGCCTACGATCCCTTCCCCTTGGCGGTGCACATCGTGCTGGGGACCCCGCCCTGAGGCCCGGGGCGGGCCGCCTCGCGCGCGCCAGGCGGGCGGGCCGGC
>JBJONS010000205.1:0-3031 GCA_046051725.1 Pseudomonadota bacterium
GCGGCGCGCTGCGGCGCCATCGCGATGTTACGCCCTTGTTTGAATGAGATGGGTGAGGTGCGCGACCGCCTCAGCCGATCCGCGCGGGCGTGGGGCGCGGGCGGGCGAGCAGCGCGCGCGCGCTGGCCTCGATGTCGGGCTCCTGCACGAGCACGAGGTTCGCCGCCGCGCCGAGCGGGATGTAGGTGTCGGCCGCCGCCACCCGTCGGATGGTCAGGCCGTCGACCTCGTCGACCAGCGCGGCGATCACGCCCTCGGCGACCCCGCCGGTCACCCGGCACTCGTCGACCACCAGCACGCGCCCGGTGGCCAGCGCGTGCTCGACCATCGCCGCGACCGGCAGCGGGTTGAGCCAGCGCAGGTCGACCACCCGCACCCGGTGGCCCTCGGCCTCGAGGCGCGCGGCGACGCGCAGGCTCATCCACAAGCCGTTGGCATAGCTGAAGATGGTGAGCTGGTCGCCATCTCCGTAGACCCCGACCTCTCCGATCGGGATCTGGAACGCGGGCCCCGGGTAGTCGAAGGACCACAGGCCGTCTTTGTCGGCGTGCAGGTCTTTGGTCATGTAGAGCGCGATCGGCTCGAGGAAGACCGCGACCCGGCCCATGACCCGGGCGCTGGCGACCAGCGTGCGGAGGATGCCGACCGCGTCGCGCCCGTTGCTCGGGGTGGCGATGAGCAGCCCCGGGATGTCGCGCAGGGCACCGACCGCGTTGTCGTTGTGGAAGTGCCCGCCGAAGCCTTTTTGGTAGGCCAAGCCAGCGATGCGGACCACCATCGGGTTGCTGAGCTGGCCGTTGGTGAAGAACTGCTGCGAGCAGGCCTCGCCCCGCAGCTGGTCGATCGCGTTGTGCAGGTAGGCGAGGTACTGGATCTCGGGCATGGGCAGCATGCCGAGGCCCGCCGCGCCGATCGCGAGCCCGAGGATGGTGGTCTCGTCGAGCGCGGTGTTGAACACCCGGCCGAGGCCGGCCCGCTTCTGCAGCTCGGCGGTGACGTGGTACACGCCGCCCTTGCGCGCGACGTCCTCGCCGAACAGCATCAGCTCGGGGTGCTTGACGAAGAGGTCGCCCAGCGTGCGGTTGATGAGCACGGCCATGTGGCGGGCCCGGTCGACCTCGGGCAGGCGGCCGCCCCAGAAGGCCAAGCGGGCCGTGGGTTCAGGCGCGCGCCCCGCCTCGGCCGCCACCTGGGCCGCGTCGTGCGGGGCCAGCGGGGCCACCACCTGGGCCGCGGTGACGAGCTTGGGGCGGGCGGCGGCCTCGCGCCCGAGGCCCTCGATCCGGTCGCGCAGGTCGTCGTAGAGGTCCAGGGCGTCTGCTGCGGTCAGCACGCCGCCGTCGACCAGGGCCAGGGCGCTGCGCAGCACCGGGTCCTCGGCCTCGCCCGACGCGATCTCTTCGGGCGAGCGGTAGAGCTGCTCGACATCGCTGCCCGCGTGGCCCATCAGGCGCACCACCCGCAGGTGCAGGAAGGCCGGCCGGCGGGTCTCGCGCACATAGGCAGCGGCCGCGGCGGCGGCCCGGTAGGCGTCGGCCAGATCGCGCCCGTCACCAAAGAAGTACTGGATCCCCGCGAAGTTCGCGAAGCGCCGCGCCACCCAGCCCTCAGGCGTGCGGACGCTGATGCCGATGCCGTTGTCTTCGCACACAAACAGCACCGGGCAGGGCAGGTGCTGGTGGGCGGCGAGGGCCGCGGCGTTGAACGCGGTGCAGGCGGTGGCGTGGTTGCTGCTCGCGTCGCCGAAGCTGGTGATGACGATGCTGTCGGCGGGCACCGGGCCGCTGAGGCCCAGGCGCTCTTGGCGGGCCAGGGTGAAGGCGGCGCCGACCGCCTTGGGCAGCTGGCTCGCGATGGTCGAGGTCTGCGGCGGGATGTTCAGCGGCACCGAGCCGAAGACCTTGTGGCGACCGCCGGCGATCGGCTCGTCGGCCGCGGCGACGATGCCGAGCAGCACGTCAAGCAGCGGAGTGAGCCCCGGCACCTGGCGGGCCCGGCGCACGAAGAAGGCGCCCGAGCGGTAGTGCAGGAAGGCCGGATCGGTGGGCCGGGTGACCGCCGCCACCACCGCGTTGGCCTCGTGGCCCGAGCTGCCGATGGTGTAAAAGCCCTCGTTGCGGGCCTTTAGCTCACGCGCCTCGAGATCGAGCAGCCGGCTGCTGAGCTGGGCTTCGAGGCAGGCCAGGGCCTCGCGGCCGGTCATCGGGGAGCCGGCGGCCCAGGGCTGGTCGAGGTCCACCGGCGGCGCGGCGGGGAGGGAGGCCCGGGCGGCCAGCGCGGCCCGGAGGTTGGAGTCGACGATCTCGGCGCGGCTGACTGCCAAGGGGTCTCCTTGCGCCCACCCGAGGGGCGCGGCGCGGGGCCCCTATCCGGGGCCGCGGGCCCCCGTCCCCTCCATCCCGCATCTGGGCAGGATGGCGACGCATCCGGTTGAAACATGGGTGTTACGTGGATCTTGGCGCCCTCTCCCGGCGCAGCGCGCCGGTCCATCGCTGCCCCGCGGGGCCCGCGTCGCGCGGCGAGAGGCCGGCGGCCCGCAGCAGCGCAGCGCCGGCATCCTCGGGGCACGTGGTGAGATCGACGTGCACTGCGTCGACCTCGCCGAGGTTCAGCGCCGCGATCGCCGTCTGCGCGGCCGCGGCCAGCCCGTCGAGCCGGGCCACCGGCAGCCCCTCGGGCAGGCGCCCCGCCGCCGCCGGCACAAGCAGCCCGACCTCCGCCCCGCTGAGGTGGAGGCGCCAAGCCGCCGCCCTCCAGTCGCCGCCCTCCGCCGCCGGGAGGCGGCCCTCCCACGGCCAGCGCCCGCCGAGCAGCAGCGCCCGCTCCGCCCGCGCCGCTGGGGCCAAGGCCCGCGCGACCGCCGCCACGAGCTGATCGTCGGCGGGCAGGTTGTCTTTGCCGAGCGCGTCTCTGGGCGGGATGACCTCGACGCCGAGCTCGACCAGCGTGCGCAGCGACCGCACCAGCAGCCGGTTGTGCATCGTGCCGTGCATGGTCGGCGCGACCAGCACCGCGCAGCCGCCCCGCTCGA
>JBJONS010000206.1:0-10332 GCA_046051725.1 Pseudomonadota bacterium
CGCCCCCATCGGCGGCGCAGGCGGAGAGGAGCCCCGGCAGGGCGAGGGTCCAGAGCAGGCGGAGGGTGGGCGTGCGCATGGCCTGAGCCTACACCACGGGGCGCCCGGCGCGCGCCCCCGCGCCAGCGGGCCCGCGGGCGGCCGCAGGCCGGTCGCCGCAGGCGACGGAGCCGCCCCGGCCGGGGCCGTGGACCCGGCCGGATCGGGCGGCGAACCCCGGGCGGGCGCGCGGCCGCCGCAGGCGGGGCGCCCACCGGCCCCCTACTCGCCGTCGCCGTAGAAGAAGGCCGGCACGGCGACGAACTCGAAGACCACGCTGAGCTGGTCGCAGCTGCCGTCGGGGCTCGACAGATCGGCCACCGCCGGCAGCACCGTGCGCAGCAGGTCTTTGACCGCCGGGTCGATGCCGTACTTGTCGATCTCTTCGAGCATGAGGGGCACGCTGAGGCCGCCGGTGAGGTGCCCGACCGCCGCGCTGCCGTCGGGCGCGAGATCGAGCCGCACCCGGCCGCTGGTCACGGGGATCTGCAGGTCGGCGTCCAAGATCTGCAGCCCGACGGTGAACTCGCCGTCGAAGATGAGCCGACCGCCCACGACCTCGGCCGCCTCGACGACCACCACCGGGTCTGCGGGGTCGCGGGTGAACGACTGCCCGGCCAACACCTGCCCGTCGGTGCCGAGCAGCGGCGCGCCGACCGCCTCGCCAAAGACCACCGAGACGCAGCTGTCGTCGACGGTGTCGTCGAGGCCCAGCACCTCGAAGGTGATGAGCAGCTCGCCCGCCGTGACGCTGTCTTGCAGCAGGGCCGAGATGGCCGCGGCCTCGGTGGCCTCGAGCGCCGGCAGCAGGCCTGCGAAGGCGTTGTCGATGCCGGGGGTGCCCTCGGGGTCGACCACGTCGGGCTTGCCGCAGCCGGTGCCGTCGCCCGCCGCGCTGACCGCCCCGTCGAGGTCGCTGCCCCAGGCCACCCCGTCGGCCACCCGGGCGAAGCCGAGCTGCTGCACGACGAAGACCGCGCCGGGGGCGCCATCTTCGGGCAGCCCGCACTCCATCGGCGCGCCGGTGTCGGCGGCCGGGCCATCGTCCGCGGCCCCCTTGGGCGGGGCGGCGCAGGCGCCGAGCAGGCTCGTCGCCACCAGGGGCCCCCACAGCGGGCTGCGCATGGACCACCTCGGCCGGCGGGCGGCGCTCAGTCGGTCGCGTCCGGGGTGCTGCCCCAGGGGACCTCTTCGAGCGACTCTTCATAGAAGAAGGCGGGGATCGCCTCGAACTCAAAGGCCATGCTGAGCATGTCACACGCGCCCGGCTCGCTGGACAGGTCGCCGACGACCGGCAGCACCTGGTTGAGCAGCGCCTTGAGATCGGCGTCGATGGCGTACTTCTCGATCTCGCTGAGCATGTAGGGGATGCTCACGCCGCCGGTGAAGTGGCCGGTCGCGCTCTGGCCATCGGGCGCGATGTCCATGCGGACCTGGCCCATGGTGACGTCGAGGTCGAGGTTCGCGTCCAAGATCTGCAGCTTGATGCCAAAGTCGCCGGCGAAGGCGAGGCGGCCGTCCTCGACGTCGGCCGCGTCGACGTAGACCACCCGGTCGATCGGGTTGCGGTCAAAAGACTGGCCGGCGAGGATGACGCCGTCGGTGCCCATCAGCGGCGCGCCGGTCGCGTTGCCGAAGGCGACCGACACGCAGTCATCGTCGGCGTAGCTGTCGAGGCCGCGCACCTGGATGGTGAGCAGCAGCTCGCCCTGCTCGACGCTGTCTTGGAGCAGGCCCGAGATCGCCGCCGCCTCGGTCTGCTCGAGCGTCGGCAGCAGCCCGGCGAAGGCGTTGTCGATGCCCGGCGCGCCCTCAGGATCGGTCAGGTCTTGTTTGTTGCAGCCCGAGCCGTCGCCGATCGCGCTGACCTCGCCGTCGAGGTTGCTGCCCCAGGCCACGCCGTCGGCCGACCGCGCGAAGCCGACCTTGTGCATGAGGAAGGTGACCCCCTGCAGGTCGTCGCTGGGGGGCGCGCAGACCGGGGCGTCGCCGGTGTCGTCGCCCGCGCCCTCGCCGTCTGCCTTCTCGGCGGGCGGGGCGCAGGCGACCAGCAGGGCGAGGGGCAGCAGGCCGAAGAGGGAGGGGCAATCGAGTCGGGCGCGGTTCATCTCAGACCTCGATGGCCGAGAGGCCGTCTTCGGTGAAGGTGTCGCCGTCGCCCCAGGACGGGGTGCTCACGCCCATCGCGCGCAGCATGCTCAGCACGACCTTGCCGACGTTCTCGTCGGTGTAGCTGCGGTAGTGCACGTCGTTGACGAGGCGCCCGCCCGCCGAGCCGGCCACGACGATCGGCATGTCGGTGATGGCGTGGGTGCGGGCCTCGCCGTGCTCAGAGCAGCAGAGGATGGCGGCGTGGTCGAGCAGGGTGCCGTCGCCCTCGGGGATGCTGTCGAGGCGCTCGAGGAAGTAGGCCAGCTCGGTGATGATCTGGACGGTGATCTCGTGCACCTCGGGCTGCGGCGAGGGCTCGTCGTGGGTGAGGTTGTGGTGGCCGTCGGGCGAGCCCGGGAACATCAAGTTGGCGACCGGCCGGCTGAGCATGAAGTTGAAGACCCGGGTCTGGTCGCAGGCCAGGGCCATCGCCAGCACCTCGTGCATCGCCTGGGCCCGCGCCGAGATCTGCACCCGGCCGTCAATGTCGGGGTAGGTCACCTCGGGCGCGACCGGACGGGTGCAGGCCTCGAGGTCTGGCGGATCTTCTTGCAGGCGGGCGAGCCGCTGCTCGAGCGCGCGCACGCCGTCGAGGTGGGCCTCGAGGCGCAGGCGGTCGGCGGCGCCGAGCTCGCGCTGCAGCGCGTGCACGTCTTGCATGACGGCGTCGAGGGCCGAGCGCCGGTAGCCGAGGCGCGGGTCGACCACCCCGCCCTCGCCGGGCTCGCGGAAGGTCGCGCCGAAGATGCGCTCGTAGAGCGTGAAGGGGTCGGTCTCGCCCGGGGCGCGGGCGTTGGGCCCGGTGAACGAGAAGATCTCGTTGGTGTCGAGGCCGATCTCGAGGCTCTTGTAGATGGTCGCGCCGCCGATCTGGTCGGCGACGATGTGGTCGATGGTCGGGCCCTGGACGGTCCAGTCCTCGTCGTCGCCCAGCGCGTCGAGCCCGGTGAGCAGCCCGCCCGCACCCGACCAGTGCGGGATGTAGTTGGGGACCTTGACCGCCATGCCGGTCACCACCGCCAGCTTCTCTTTGACGTTGATGAGGGGGGCCAGCTCTTCGGACAGGGTCCAGGACAGGCCGCTGCCCTCGCCGACCGGGCGCCACTGGTCGGGGCGCACGCCGTTGCCCCAGTTCCAGACGCCGAAGCGGATCGGGAAGGTGGTCTCGGCCCGCGCGGTCGGGCCGACGAAGAGCTCGAGCCAGGGCAGGCCGACGGTGACCGCCGCCCCGCCGAGCGCGCCGCGCAGCACGCCGCGGCGCGAGGCCTGCATCGGCGGAGGCGCGAGCACGCGGCCCAGCGCCGGGGAGGGGGCCACCGGGCGCCGCAGCGCGGCGCGACCCGGGGGAGCGAAGAGCGACGAGAAGCGCTCAATCCAGCGGTTCGAGGTGCTCACTGCAGCTCTCCCACGTTGCGGAAGCCGGGGGACAGGACCGTGTCGACCAGCAGCTCCCGGAAGCTGTAGCCGGTGCCCGCGAAGCCTTCGTTCAGCCAGCCGAGCAGCGCCTGCTCGTCGCCGACCTCGAGCCGGCCGACGCTGTAGCGGTAGACGTGCCGGGTGAAGCAGGGCCCGAGCTGCGGGCTGTCGTGCACGACCTCGGCCATCTCCCACGCGTTGGCGAAGGCGGCGCCGTCGAGGTCGCCGCTGGCGTCGATGGTCGCGCCGTTCTCGGTCAGGCGCCACTTGCCGATGCCGTCGAAGTTCTCAAAACCGAGCCCGATGGGGTCGGTGAGCCGGTGGCAGCTGGCGCAGTAGGGGTCGGTCAGGTGGGTCTGCAGCCGCTCGCGCAGGGTCGGCGAGGTGGCGTCGGCCTCGGGGATCGAGGTGTCGACGTCGGCCGGGGGCGCGGGGATGTCTTGGCAGAGCAGCGTCTTGCGCACGAACATGCCGCGCTTGGTCGCCGAGGACGACGTGGCGTGGCTCTGCAGCATCAAGAAGCTGGCCTGGCCGAGCAGGCCGCGGCGGCCCAGCTCGGCGGGCAGGTAGACCTCGCCGAAGCCTTCGGGGGTGGCCGCGGCCACCCCGTAGAGGGCGGCGAGGCGGCGGTCGACGAAGGCCCGCTCGGTGGTCAGCAGGTCGCGGAAGTCGCCGTCCTCGTCGAAGACCATCGCCTCGATGCCCAGCAGGGTCTCTTCGCGGGCCGAGGCGCCGAGATCGGGGTCGGCGTTGAGGAAGACCAGCGGGTCTTTGTTGACGTCGGGCAGGTTGTAGAGGTGGAAGATCTCGTCGAAGAGGTTGCGCAGCCCGCGCCGCGCGTTGTCGTGGGCGAGCAGCCGGCGGGCCTGCTCTTCAAGCACGGCCTCGTCGAGCAGCGCGCCGGACTCGGCCACGGCGAGCAGCTCTTCGTCGGGGATCGAGTTCCACAGCAAGAAGGACAGGCGGCTGGCCAGCTCGACGCTGGTGACCGGCCGCACCGCGCCGGTGCCCTCGCCGTGCTCGCGCCGGTACAGGAAGTGCGGCGACTGCAGCACCGCCGCGACGCCATAGACCATGCCGGCGTCGAAGCTGCCCTCTGCCGCGCCGATCTGGGCGACCAGGTCGGCGAGCCGCCCGAGCTCGGCGGCCGACACCGGCCGGCGCCACGCCCGGCGGGCCAGCGCGCCGAGGACCTCGGCGGCGCAGGTCGCGTCGTCGGGCCCGCTGGGGGCGCACGAGAGGAGCGCCGCCTTGGCCTCGGGGCTGGCCAGCACCTGCTCGGCCACGGTGATCGCGGCGTCTTCGTAGAGCTCGACGCCGTAGGCCGAGACGCTGGTCGTGCTCGCGCCGACGCTGAGCAGCCCCTCGACGTCGTTGTCGGGCTCGAGGTTGGTCGGCACGTAGAGCTCGCCGGCGAACAGGTCGCGCAGGGCGTTCTCGTACTGCGACTTGGTCAGGCGCCGCAGCGCGGGGGCGGCGGGCACGACCGCCGGCGCAGGGCCGCGGTCGACCGGGGCGCCGGTCTCGTCGGCCGCGCCGTCGCCGGCGGGGTCTTTGGTCGGCGCACCGCAGGCGCCGACCGTGAGGACGAGCGCCAGCGCGGCAGAGAGCGCGCGCGGCGACGACGACTGGCGGCGACGGGCAGAGCGCAGGGGGGCGGATGGGGACACGGCGGCTCCTCCGGCGGGGAACGCCCGGACTATACCCCAACGCGCCGCGGTGGAGCACGATCCGCGCGGCCAGTCGCGCGATCCGCCGCGGCGGCTGCCCCCGCGCCGGTCCCGAGGCCCGCCCATGCCCTCCGACGCCGCCCTGCCCCAGGACCCCGCCACCCTCGACCAGCTGCGCGTGCTGCTCGCGGTGGTCGAGGAGGGCAGCCTCTCTGCCGCCGCCCGCCGCCTGCGCCGCGCCCAGAGCGCCGTCAGCTACGCCATCTCGGCGATGGAGCAGCAGCTCGGCGTGCCCCTGCTCGCGCGCGGCGCCCGGCGGGTCAGCCTCACGCCCGCGGGGGTCGAGGTGCTCGCCCGGGCCCAGGCGATCTGCGCCCGCGCCGATGACCTGCGCGCGCTCGCCGCCACGCTGCGGGCCGAGGCCGAGCCGGCGGTGGGCCTCGCCGTCGACGTGCTGTACCCGACCCGCGCGCTGAGCTGCGCGCTGCAGGGTTTTGCGGCCCGCTGGCCGGCCGTCCAGCTGCGCCTGCACACCGACGCGCTCGGCGCGGTCTCGGCGCTCGTGCGCCGGGGCGAGTGCGTGCTCGGCGTGGTCGGGCCCCACGTCGACGTGCGCGACCTGCACGTCGAGCACCTCTGCGCGGTCCGCATGCTGTCGGTCGCCGCGCCCCACCACCCGCTGGCCGCGGTGCCCGGACCGCTGCGCCCGGCCGACCTGGCCGAGGCCGTGCAGATCGTGCTGAGCGAGCGCCAGACCGACGAGCCGACCCCCGATCAGGCCGTGCTGTCGAGCCGGACGTGGCGGGTCCACGACCTGCAGACCAAGCGCGCCCTGCTGCTCGCGGGCTTGGGCTGGGGGAACATGCCCGAGCACGCCATCGACGAGGACCTCGCCGCCGGGCGCCTCTGCGCGCTGCGGCCGGCGGCCTGGCCCAGCGACGGCGTGCCGCTGCACCTCGCGCTGGCGACCCACCCCGACCGGCCGCCCGGCCCGGCGGGGCGCTGGCTGGCCGACCGCCTGCGCGAGAGCCTGAGCCATCCATTGCGCTGATGGCTGGCATCGAAACCTTCTGGATTTTCCGGGGGCAGGCGGTGGCTACACCGATGGCGCGGGGGGCACGCCGCCCCCTCCCTCAGCCCGCTGGAGCCGCCATGTCCTGGACCTTCGACACCACCCACTCCGAGATCGCCTTCACCGTCCGCCACATGGTCTTCGCCAAGGTGCGCGGCAGCTTCACCAAGTGGAGCGGCGCGGTCCAGACCGACGACAGCGGCGCGCTGGTCGGGCTCAGCGCCGATGTCGAGATCGACAGCATCGACACCCGCGAGGCCCAGCGCGACGGGCACCTCAAGTCGGCCGACTTCTTCGACGCCGCCACCCACCCCACGATGAGCTTCCGCTCGACCGCCATCAGCGGCGACACCAGCGGCGCCTTCACCATCACCGGCGATCTCAGCATCCGCGGCACGACCCGGCCGGTCAGCCTGCAGGCCAAGGCCACCGGCGCGGGCAAGGACCCCTGGGGCAACCAGCGCCGCGGCTTCCGGGTCAGCGCGTCGATCAACCGCAAAGACTTCGGCCTGAGCTGGAACCAGGCGCTGGAGCTGGGCGGCGTGCTGGTCGGCGAAGAGGTCGAGATCGAGGCCGAGGTGCAGCTGGTGAAGCAGGGCTGAGCCGAGGGAGAGACCGGATCTGATGCCCGCTCCGGCGGGCAGCGTTCCGGGATAGCCCGTGGGTGGGCTGCGCCGCCGCTCGGCTGCGCGGCGCGCCCGCCCTCCCTCCCCCGGCAGAGCCCCCGCGATGAGCCCGCCGCGTCGACCGCCCTCCGCTCCGCTGCGGTCCCCGGCGCGCAGGGCCCCGTGCTGATCCCCGCGCGGCCCGCGCTCCTGCTCGCGCTGCTCGCGCTGCCGTTCAGCTGGGCGGCCCAGGCGGCCGAGAGCCGTCCGCTGTCCGCCGACTGGATGCGCGACCAGTGGACCATCGCCGACGGCCTGCCGCTCAACCACATCAATGACGTGGTGGTCGATGACGCGGGCGTGGTCTGGCTGGCGACCTACGACGGGCTCGTGCGTTTTGACGGCCGGCGCTTCGAGGTCCTGCGCGTGGGCGCCCCCGGCGGCCCGCAGTCGAACCGCCTGCGCTACCTCGCGCTGCACCCCAAGGACGGGGCGCTCTGGCTTTTCGGCGACGACAACAGCCTGCAGCGGCGCATCGGCGGCGAGGTCACCAGCTTCGCCGGCCGACCCGGGCCCTGGGGCGGGCCGCCGCTGGTGGCCGATGGCGCGCTCTGGGCGGCGGTGGCCGGCGAGCTGCTGCGCCTCGAGGACCGGCCCACGCGCCTCGACGGGGCCCCGGCCGAGGCGGTCCACGTCCACCCGATGTCCGGCGGCGCCCTCGGCGTCGTCGACCACGCCGACCGGGCCTGGGTGTTTGACCCCCGGGCCGGGCCCGCCCGCCCGGCGGCCGCCACCGACACCTTCGGCCCCCGCGTGCCCGTCGAGGCGCAGCTGCGCGCCCTCGCCGGCCTCTCGCCCGCGCGCGTCACCACCGAGACCTCGCGCGTGGTCGAGGCCGACGGCGCGCTCTGGGTGGCGACCATCGGCGAGGGCCTGCTGCGCCTGCGCCCGCGCGCCGCCACCGCGCACCGGCCGCCGGGCGCGGGCCGCACCAACGTCCGCGGCCTCTGGTGGGAGGAGCCCACCCGCACGCTCTGGTTCCACGTCGAGGCGGGGGAGTGGTGGTCGATCCCTACCGATGGCGCGCCCTCCACCTCGCTGCAGATCCCGCCCGCGGCCCGCGCGGACTGCACCCCGGGCCACGACCGCCCGTTCACCGGCGCGGACGGCCGGCGCTGGCTGCGGCCCTGCCACGGCCTCTGGCGCGAGGGGCCCGCGGGCTGGGAGCGCCAAGACGAGCCGCCGCTCGGGTACCGCGGCCCGGTCTGGGAGCTGCCCGACGGCGCCCGCTGGCTGTCCGCCCCGCGCACCCTCTACCTGATGCGGGGCGGCGGCTTTGACGAGCAGGGCGCCGATCTCACCGTCCAGTGGACGGCGATCGACGGCCCCGACGGCCCTCCGTCCAGCGTGGTGGGCCTCGCCCCGCTGCCCAGCGGCGAGACCGCCGCGGGCGGCCCCGACGGCTTCTGGGTCATCGCGCCGGGGCCTGGCGCGGCCCGGCGCCTCGACGCCGACCCGCCGCTGGGCGCCGTCCGCCACCTGCGGGCGACCGAGGCCCACCTCTGGATCAGCACCACCACCCGCGGCCTCTGCGTGGCGCCCTTGGTCGGCGGCGCGGCCCCGCCGCCCGGGGCGCCGCTGGGCGCGCGCTGCCTCGGGCCCGAGAGCAGCTTCGGCCGGGCGACGGTGCACGCCACCCTGACCGACGCCCAGGGCCGGCTGTGGATCTCGAGCAACCAAGGCCTCGGCCTGAGCGCCGCCCAGGCCGCCGAGGACTTCGCCACCGGCGCGGCCGACGACCTGCCCGTGCTCTGGCTCGGGGTCGGCGATGGCCTGCTCGACGCCGAGCTCAACGGCTTTGTCGGCGACGCCGCCCTGGTGCGCCCCACCGACGGCCACCTGTGGTTCGCGAGCCAAGACGGCGCGGTCGAGGTCGATCCCACGCGGGTGCAGCTGCCTGCGCCGCCGACCGTGCAGATCTTGGCCCCGCAGCTCGGGTCGACGCACCTGCCGCTGGGGGCGCCGGTCGCGCTGCCCGCGGTCCACCCGCCGCTGCGCCTCGCGTGGTCCACGCCGGCGAGCGCCTGGGCCGACCAGCACGAGCTGCGCTACCGGCTCGGCCCCGACGGCGCCTGGTCGGCGCCGGGCCGCGGGCGGGCGGTCGAGCTCGCGAGCTTGCCGCCGGGCGCGTCGACTTTTGAGGTGCAGGCGCGGATCGGCGGGGCCTGGGGCCCGGTCAGCCGCCTCGACCTGACCCGGGCGCCGGCCCTGCACGAGCGGGCGATCTTCCCCCTGCTCGTCGGCCTCGGCGTGGTCCTCGCCAGCCTCGGCGGCCTCGGGCTCTGGTCGGCGGCCCAGCGCCGCACCCGCCGCCGCCTCGAAGCGCTGGTCGCCGCCCAGACGGTTGAGCTCGAGGCCCGCTACCGCAGCCTGCAGTCCACCCACGCCGAGCTCGCCGAGGTCAACGGCGCGCTGGCCGACCGGGTGGCCGAGCTCGCCGAGCGGGGCGAGGCGCTGCGGGCGAGCAACCGCCAGATCGCCGCCCAGGCCGCCCAGCTCCAAGAGCTCGACCAGCTCAAGCGCCAGCTCATCGCCAACCTCTCGCACGAGCTGCGCACCCCGCTGGCGCTGATCCTCGGCCCGCTGTCCTCGCTGCGCGACGAGGCGCCCCCAGAGAGCCGCGCCCGCCGCCACCTCGGCCTCGCCGTGGCCAACGCCGAGCGCCTGCAGGGGCTGATCGCCGAGCTGTTCGAGCTCTCGCGCGCGCAGGCGGGCGGGGTGCGGCTGCGCGCGCGCCGGGTCGAGCTCGGGGCCTGGCTGCGCGGGCTGGGCGCCCGTTTTGAGCCCGCGGCGACCGAGGCGCAGCGGCAGCTGCGGGTGGTCCGCCCCGCCGCGCCGCTGGTGGTCTGGATGGACCCCGATCTGATGGAGAAGGTGGTCAGCAACCTGCTGGTCAACGCGCTGCGCCACGCGCCGGAGGGCGGCGCGGTCGAGCTGAGCGCCCGGGGCATCGAGGGCGGCGAGCGGGGCCTCGCCCAGATCGTGGTCGAGGACGACGGCCCCGGCGTGCCCGATGCCCTGCAGGACGCTGTCTTCGAGCGCTTCTTGCAGATCGAGGGCGGGGCCGACCGCCCCCAGGGCGGCGCGGGCATCGGCCTCGCCTTGGCCAAAGAGCTGGTCGAGCTGCACGGCGGGCAGATCCGCGCCCGGCGCGGCCACGTCGGCGCCCGCTTCTCGGTCGACCTGCCGATCGGCGTCGCGCACCTCGGGCCCGACGACGTGGCCTTGGAGCCGGCGCCCACCGCCGCGCCGGCGCCCGCCGCCCTGGGGGAGGCCGAGCGCCCCGACGACGCCGACGATCCGGGCGCCGCGCCGCTCG
>JBJONS010000207.1:0-3049 GCA_046051725.1 Pseudomonadota bacterium
AGGCCGACCCATTGCCGCCCGCGGTCGGGGAGAGCTGCAGGTAGCCCGAGGTCACCGTGCTGGTGCCGTTGAGCTGCAAGAAGGACGAGGTGCTCGCGCTGAAGTTCGTGGTGACCCACGACTCGTCTGAGGTGCCGTCGCAGTCGTCATCCCGGCTGTTGCAGGTCTCGTCGGCCCCGGGGTAGACCGCGGCGATGCTATCGGCGCAGTCGGTCGAGACGCTGACGTAGCCGGTCGGGCGGGTGCAGGCCCGGGTGGTCGTGCCGCTGGTGCCGTAGCCGTCCCCGTCGGCGTCGCGGTACCAGGTCGCGGCGTCGACCGCCGAGGACTCATCGGTCGCCCCATCGCAGTCGTCGTCGACGCTGTTGCAGCGCTCAGACGCGCTCGGCGACACGGCCGAGGTGGCGTCGTTGCAGTCGCCGCCCGCGCTGACATAGCCCGTCGGGCGGCTGCATGTGCGGCTCGTGACCGTCGACCCATACCCATCGCTGTCGGCGTCGCGGTAGTAGACGGTGCCCGTGCTGCTGTCGAGCGAGCTGTCGAGGTCGTCAGCCAGGCTGTCGCAGTCGTCGTCGCGCCCGTTGCAGACCTCTGTGGCCGCCGGGTTGACCGCCGCGAGGCTGTCGTCGCAGTCGCTGCTGCCCGAGACCCAGCCGCTCGGCGCCACGCAGTACCGCCGGCTGACCGCCGCGCCGCCGTAGCCGTCGCGGTCGCTGTCTTGGTGGTAGAGCGCGCCGGTGCTCAGATCGGTCGAGGTGTCGGCGTCGTCGCTGAGGCTGTCACAGTCGTCGTCCCGCCCGTTGCAGACCTCGGTGGCCGACGGGTTGACCGCCGCGCGGGTGTCGTCACAGTCGGTGGCGCTCAGCGCGCTGTTGGCCGGCTGCAGGCAGGCCCGCAAGGCCGCGCCAGCGCCGAAGCCGTCGCGGTCGCCGTCGGCGTACCAGGTGCCGCCGGTGGCGAGGCTGACGCCGGGGTCGCTGTCATCGGTCAGCGCGTCGCAGTCGTCGTCGATGCCGTTGCAGACCTCGGTGGCGGTCGGCCGCACCGCCGCGCGGGCGTCGTCGCAGTCCAGCGCGTTGGTCACGCTGCCGGCGGGCTGGCTGCAGGCCAGCAGGACCGCGCCGGGCGCGCCAAAGCCGTCGACGTCGGCGTCGGCGTACCAGGTGCCGCCGGTGCTGCGGTCGACCGAGGGGTCGGCGTCATCGGTGGCCGCGTCGCAGTCGTCGTCGAGGCCGTTGCAGACCTCGGCCGCCGCGGGCGAGATCCGGTTGTTGCCGTCGTCGCAGTCGTCGTCGTTGGCCACGGCCCCGGCCGGCAGCAGGCAGGCCTGCACCGCCCCCGCTGGGTCGCCGTAGCCGTCGCGGTCGAGGTCCGCCCAGAAGGTGCTGCCCGAGGCGAGCACCAGATCGGCGTCAGCGTCGTCGATCACCGTATCGCAGTCATCGTCGAGGCCGTTGCAAACCTCGTCGGCCGCCGGAGAGACGGCCACCGCGGCGTCGTCGCAGTCGGTGTTGTCGGACACGAAGCCCGGGGGCGCGGCGCAGGCGAGGGCGAAGCGGAAGTCGTCGCCAAAACCGTCGCCGTCGGCGTCGGCGTAGAAGGTCAGGGCGTCCACCGCGCTGTCTTCGTCGAGCTCGCCGTCGCAGTCGTCGTCGACGCCGTTGCACAGCTCGTCGGCGTCGGGGTGCACCGTGGCCGCCGCGTCGTCGCAGTCGCCTGCGTCGTCGGCGTAGCCCACGGGCAGGGAGCAGGCGTCGATGGTGTCGGAGAACAGGCCGTAGCCATCCCCGTCGCGGTCGGCGTAGTAGGTGGTCGACACGCCCTCGTCGACGAGGCTGTCGCAGTCGTTGTCGAGCTCGTCGCAGAGCTCGGGGGCCTCGGGGTAGACGCTGGCCTGGGCGTCGTCGCAGTCGGTGTCGTCGCCGACCACGCCCGGGCCCGGGTCGCAGTCTTCGACCGGGGCCGCCGCGTCGCCAAAGCCGTCGCCGTCGGCGTCCGCGAACCAGATGAGGCGCACGTCTTCGTCGACCACGCCGTCGCAGTCGTTGTCGATCTCGTCGCAGCGCTCGTCGCCGCCGGGCAGGGTCTGGGGATCGGCGTCGTCGCAGTCGGTGCCGCTGGGGACCGCGCCGAGCGGCGCCTCGCAGGCAGAGATCGCCGCGGCGGGGTCGCCAAAACCGTCGCCGTCGGCGTCGGCGTACCAGGTGTCGACCACGTCTTCGTCGATCTCGCCGTCGCAGTCGTTGTCGACGCCATCGCAGACCTCGACCGCCCCGCCGTTGACCGCGGCGTCTTGGTCATTGCAGTCATCTTCGCCGACAAAGCCGTCGCCGTCACCGTCTTCGGCGGCCTGGCCGCCGATGTCTGCGGTGAGGCCGCCGGCACCTTTGCCCGGCTCTGCGCAGGCGCCGAGCCCGGCCAGCCCGAGGCCGAGCAGCAGGGCGCGCCACGGGCGGGCGGAGGTGGGGGCGGCGGGCAGCGGGAGGGCGGAGGGCTGGCGCATCGGAGGCTCCACGGCGGGGACAGGGCCGAGCCTACCACAGCGCCCCGCCCGCCCGCGGACGGGGTTAGCACGCGGTCACCACCGCGGAGGATCCCATGCAGCACGCGCACCTTGCAGACCCCGAGCGCGCCGCCCGCGCGCGCCGCACCCCGGCCGCCGGCGCCGCAGGCGCGCTGGTCGTGTCGCTGGCCGCGCTGGCCGCGCTGGCCGCCTGTGGCGAGAAGGACGGCGACGGCGGCACCGCCTGTGAGGACTGCGCCGCCGGCCAGGTCTGCGTCGGGAATTACGACGACAACGCCAACACCGAGTCCGAGCGCTGCGAAGAGGCCCCGGCGGCCTGCGACGAGCTGAGCTGCGAGGTCGACGCCTGCCGCGGCGCGCTCTACGACCTGTGCGCCGACGGCTGGATCGGGGTGAGCTGCAGCCCCTATGAAGAGACGCTGATCGTGAGCTGCAACCCCGACTGAGTGCCGGGTCCCGGCGGCCCCGCGCGAGGCGCCCCGGCCGGCGGCCGCAGGCCGGCCGCGCAGCGGCGGAGCGGGCCCG
>JBJONS010000208.1:0-2973 GCA_046051725.1 Pseudomonadota bacterium
ATGCCGTCCTGGAAGATGATCACGATCAGGTCATCGGGGTGCGCGTCGAGGAAGGCGGCGACGCCGCGCAGGGCCTCGACCAGCGGGCGGCTGCCCAGGCTGCAGGCGCTGTGGCAGAGCAGCAGCTCGCCCTCTTCTTCGTAGGTGTCGAGCATCAGCCCCCGCACGCCATCTTCGAGCTGGCGCTCGATGCCGTGCTGCTGGTTGGCGCCCAGCCAGCCCTCGTCGGCCGCTGACATGCTGTTGTGGGTGCCGGGCAGGGTCAGCTGGTCGAAGGGGCGGTCGCACAGCGCGGCGTGGCCGTTGCAGCGGCGGGGGGCCTCGCCGCTGTCTTTGGCCTGCGCGGCGTCGTCTTGGGGCGTGGCACAAGCGGCGAGCAGCAGCCCGAGGCCGGCGGCGCGCCTCATCGGCCCGCCTCGGCGGCCAGGGCCCGGGCCCGGGCGAGGTCCTCGATCTCGTTGGGGGTGCACGCGGCCGGCGCGGTCAGCGGATTGCAGCGGGCGGGGGTGCCCCCAGGGATCTGCGCGAAGTAGGCCCGCTCGGGCACCGGCGCGGGGTAGTCGGTGCTGAGCAGGTGGGCGCCGGCGGCGAGGCTGCCGTCGAGCGAGGCCTGGGCCTCGGCGTCGTCGCTGCCCGCCCCGTCGATGTTGCTGGTGACCAGCATGCCCGCCGCGGCGACCTCGGCGACCAGGGCCGCGTCGGCGACGGCGTTGTTGATCTTGAAGGTGGCGGCGAAGGGGTCGGCCGGCGTGTCGGCGTCGACGAACATCAGGCGGCCCTGCAGGGCCGGGGCGCCCTCGAGGTAGGCGGCGCGGTGGCTGTCGCTGTCGAGCATCGCGAACAAGACGCGCCCGCGCAGGGCGCCGAGCGTCGGCCAGCCCTCGGCGGCCAGCGCGGTCGGCAGGTCGGGGTGGTCGCCGCGCAGCTCGTCGGGGGTGAAGATGCGCGCGGCGGGGATCACGTCGAGGATGGCGCGCTCAAGCTCATCGTGGCGGTCGACGAACTGCTCAAGCTCGGGGATGGCCCAGTCGAGGTCCTCGTCCTTGGGCTCGAGCCAGATGGTCAGGGGCAGGTGCCAGGGGTTGCGGTCCGACCAGGCCAAGATGGTGCCCAGGCAGTCGGCCAGGGCGAGGCAGGTGGTGCCCTCATCGACGTCGCCGGGCAGGTGAAAGACCTGCCAGCCGAGCTCTCGGTGCAGGTGCAGGTCGAGCTCGAACTGGCGCACGCCCTGCTCTTCGAGCTGCACGTCGAGGGGCGCGTGGTCGTAGTCGTGGCTGGGGTCGACGATGCGCGCGCTGCGCAGGTGGTAGCTGTTGTGGGAGCCCAGCGCCTGGGCGTCGGTCAGGCGCAGGACCTCGTCGAGGGTGTAGGGGCTCGGGCCCCGGGCCGGTGGGCCCGCGCCGGTGTCGACGCCGCCGCTGTCGTCGCCGTCGCCGCCTTTGGGCGCGGGGCCGCAGGCGAGCAGGGCGGGCAGGGTGAGCGCGGCGAGGCCAAGCAGCGGTGCGGCGATCATGGGAGGGCCTCGTGGCGGGACGGTGACGCGCCAGTGTAGCGCAGGGATGGGGGCGGGGGGCGGCGCCCCCCGCAACGCCCCCCGCGGGCTCATTTTGGTCTCTCGGCGCGGCTCTCGGGTTGTCGGGCCGGCGCCGCTGGCGGCTGGTCGGCCGGTGTGCGGCCGTTTGGCCGGCGGCGCTTCTGTGGGTCGGGGCGACCTGGGTGCGCCTGGTTGGACACCATCGTGTGGATCGTGCCGGGCGCCTCCCGGCCCCAGGCCCCCGGGCCAGGGGCCGGCGCGGCCCCGGGCGACCCGCGCCAAGGGGGGCCCGCGCGCGACGGCCCACCCCTTTGGAACCCCCCGGGAGTCGG
This sequence comes from Pseudomonadota bacterium, assembly GCA_046051725.1. Lineage (GTDB taxonomy): Bacteria > Myxococcota_A > UBA796 > UBA796 > UBA2385 > JAEUKK01. The sequence continues at coordinate 1,867 of JBJONS010000208.1, forward strand.
CGCGTTTTGGGGTGGGGGTTGGCGATGAGCGCGTCGCCGCGGAGGGCTCAGCTGCTGCGGCTCGGGTGAAGCGGCTTCTTGAGCGCGGGCCGGGCCGCGGCAGCGTCAGAGCGCGTTCGGGTCGATGCCCAGCGCGCGGAGCCGCGCGGCGAGGGCCTCGGCGCGCTGCTGTGCCTCGGCAGCCCGCTGCTCGGCCTGCTCCCGCTGCTGCTCGGCCTGCTCCCGCTCGTGCTCGGCCTGCTCCCGTTGCTGCTCGGCCTGCTCCCGCTGATGCTCGGCCTGCTCCCGCTGCTGCTCGGCCTGCGCCCGGTCCTGCTCGGCCTGCTCCCGCTCGCGCTCGGCCTGCTCCCGGTCCTGCTCGGCCTGCTCCCGGTCCTGCTCGGCCTGCTCCCGCTCGCGCTCGGCCTGCTCCCGCTGCTGCTCGGCCTGCTCCCGCTGCTGCTCGGCCTGCTCCCGTTGCTGCTCGACCTCTGCCAGAAGGGCCAGCGCGGCAGCCTTCTCGGCCGCGTCGCGCTCGGCGTGGTAGGCGCGCCCGGCCAAGATGCGCGCGCGGTCTTCTTCGCGCTCGAGCTGGCGCCGCAACACCTCGTCTTCGGTGAACCGGTGAAGGACCGGCATCGCGTACTCCAGGGCGGGGCTCTCGGCGGCGGCGGCGCGGAGGGCGGCGCGCGACCAGGTCTCGCCCTCCGCCAGGAAGTGTAGCCAAAGGTCCGGCCCGTGCACGGGCCCGCCGGGGGAGTGGCGCCGCAGCCGGCTCAGCTCGACCACGTGCAGCTGCATCAGATCGGTGAGCGGGCGCTGATCGTGGCCGTCGCTGAGCACGAAGCTGCGGCGGGGCCGCGGGTCGCCATCGGCGCCGGGGCTGGGCGGCAGCACGTCTTGGTCGCAGAGCCAGACCGAGATGCACGGCCGCATCGCGCTGTAGGGCGCGCCCGCCTGCAGCCGGCTGCGCACCAGCCCGGCGGCGCCGTAGAGCGCCCGCGCGGCGAAGTCGCGCTCGGCGGTCGACTGCATCTCGATCTGGTAGGCGCGGCCCTCGTCGTCGACGGCCAGCACGTCGATGATGACGAGCTTGCTGTCGGGCTGCTCGGGCAGCAGCGCGTCGGG
>JBJONS010000209.1:0-5680 GCA_046051725.1 Pseudomonadota bacterium
GCCACGCCCTGGCGGTCGACGCCGCCCTCGCCGCCCAGGTCGGCCTCGTCCCCGCCGCCGGCGCGCCGGGCGGGCGCCTCGTGCTCAGCCCGACCGGCCCGCTCGACCGCGACCACGACGACGTGCGCGCCTTTGGCGACGCCGCCGCGGCGGGCATGCGCCGGGCGGTGGCCGCCGGGGCCCGCCGCCCCCTGCTCGTGGTCGCCGAGGCGCCGCCGGGCACGGTCTACCACCACGCTGGCCTGGTCAGCCTGCTCGCCGCGCTGGGCGCGCTGTGGCAGCCGCTCGAGGCCCGCGAGGCGCTGGGCGAGGCGGCCGCCGAGCCGGTGACCGCGGTCAGCTTCGTGGCCGAGGGCGCGCTGCGCGGCGACCCCCACACCCGGGCCGCCGAGGCCGCCGCGCTCGAGGCCGGGCGCCGCCTCGCCCGCGACCTGGGCGGCACCGAGCCCGAGCGCATGAGCCCGCCGCGCATGGCCGCGCTGCTGGCCGCGGCCTTCGACGGCACCGGCGTCGAGGTCGAGGTGGTCGACGACATCGACGCCCTGGCCGCCGGCTACCCCCTGCTGATGGCGGTGGCCCGGGCCAGCCTCGGCGTGCCGCGCCACCGGCCCAACGTCACCCGCCTGCGCTACGTCGGGCCGGGGCCGACGACCCGCACGCTGCTGTTGGCGGGCAAGGGCCTGTCCTATGACACCGGCGGCGCCGACCTGAAGACCGACGGCCACATGGCGGGCATGTCGCGCGACAAGGGCGGGGCGGGCGGCGTGGCCGGCTTTGTGCTCGCCGCGGCGCTGCTGCAGGTGCCCGGCCTCGAGATCGTCGCCGAGCTGGGCAATGTGCGCAACAGCATCGGGCCCGACGCCTTCGTCTCGGACGAGATCATCCGCAGCCACGGCGGGGCGCGGGTGCGCATCGGCAACACCGACGCCGAGGGCCGCCTCGTGCTCGCCGACCTGCTCAGCCACCTGCGCGAGCGGGCCGTGGGCGCGGTCGCCCCGCACCTGTTCACCGTGGCCACGCTCACCGGCCACGCCGGCCGGGCGGTCGGCCCCTACACCATCGTGATGGACAACGGCCCGGCCCACGACCTCGCCTGGTCGATGGCCGCGGCCGGCGACGCGCTCGGCGAGGGGGTCGAGATCAGCCGCCTGCGCCGCGAAGACTGGGCGTTCATCGCCCCGCGCAGCGCGGCCGACGACCTGCTCTCGTGCAACAACGCGCCCAGCTCGGCGACCAGCCGCGGCCACCAGTTCCCCATGGCCTTCCTGATCCGCGCGGCGGGCCTCGAGGGCCACGGCGCGGCCTCGGCCCAGCCGCTGGCCTACAGCCACGTCGACATCGGCGGCAGCGGGGTCGAGGGCGGCGACTGGCAGCACGGGCGGCCGACCGGCGCGCCGATCTTGGCCCTGGCCGGGCGCTACCTGCTCGGCTGAGCGGGCGCCAGGCCGGCGCCGCCGGTGGCCGGCCCCGCGGCGGCGGCCGGCGCCTTCGGTAGACTGGGCGCGGAGGTCCGATGTCCCGCGCCCTGCTCCTTCCCCCCGCGCTGCTGCCCCTGCTGACCGTGCTGATCGCCGCCTGCGGCGGCAAAGACGAGGCGCCCGCCGATGATGGCGGGGCCGACGGCGGCGCCGACACCGCGCCGGTCGACAGCGGCGGCGCCGACACCGGCGGCGACACCGCCGACGCGCCCGCCCCGCCGGCGACCTGGGCCGAGGTCAAGCCGACCTTGATGAACAGCTGCGGCTTCTCGAGCTGCCACGGCAGCGCGGCCGGCGGCCTGTTCATCTGGAACGCGCTGGAGCCCGCCGATCTGATCGACGAGCCGGCGACGGGCCTGCCCGGCGCGGTGCTGGTCGTGCCCGGCGACCCCGACCGCTCGTACCTCTACCTCAAGATGATCGGCGCCGAGGGCATCGACGGCACGGTGATGCCGCCGGGCGGCATGCTCGACGAAGAGTCCCGCGAGATCATCCGCAGCTGGATCGCGTCGGGCGCGCCGATCTGAGCGCGCCCGGGCGGCAGGGGGCGCCCGGGGTTAGGCCCGCGCCTCTCCCGCACTGAGGTGTCCCGTGGCTGAAGTCCACCTCCCCAAAGGCATGCGCGACCTGCTGCCGGCCCAGATGCAGGCCCGCCTGCAGATCATCGACACGGTCCGCAAGGTCTTCGCGCGCTTCGGCTTTGAGCCGCTCGAGACGCCGGCCATGGAGCGCATCGAGACGCTCATGGGCAAGTACGGCGACGAGGGCGACAAGCTCATCTTCCGCGTGCTCAAGCGCGGCGAGGGCGGCGAGCGCGGCGAGGTCGACCAGGCCCTGCGCTACGACCTGACCGTGCCGCTGGCCCGGGTGCTGGCGATGAACCCGGGCCTGCCGATGCCGTTCCGGCGCTACCAGATCCAGCCCGTCTGGCGGGCCGACCGCCCCCAAAAGGGCCGCTTCCGCGAGTTCACCCAGTGCGACGTCGACATCGCCGGCTCTGAGAGCCCGCTGTGCGAGGCCGAGTGCCTCGCCGTGGCCAGCGCGGCCCTCACCGCGCTCGGCTTCCGCGACTTCACCATCCGGCTCAATGACCGGCGCATCCTCGCCGCGATGGCGGCGGCCATCGGCGCGCCCGACCGGCTCATCAGCATGGTCACGGCGATCGACAAGCTCGACAAGGTGGGCGAAGACGGCGTGCGCAAAGAGCTCGCCGCCCAAGGGTTCGCGCCCGAGGCGGCCGACCTCTTGTTCGCCATGCTCGGCGGCGGCCCCATCCCCGAGGTCGAGGCCTACGAGGCGGGCCTCGACCAGATCATCGGCTACGCGCACGACCTGGGCGTGGCGCCCGGCCGGGTGGTCAAAGACCGCACCCTGGCCCGCGGCCTCGACTACTACACCGGCCCGGTCTTCGAGATCGTGGTGACCGAGCCCAAGATCGGCAGCATCAGCGGCGGCGGGCGCTACGACGAGCTGGTCGGCATGTTCAGCGGCCGCAAGATCCCCGCCGTGGGCATCTCGCTGGGCCTCGAGCGCATCTTCGTGGTGATGGAAGAGCTCGGCATGCTCGGCGCGGGCGCCAAAGCCGCCGAGGTCTTCGTCACCCGCTTCTCTGACGCCACCCTGAGCGAGACCCTGCAGGCGGCGGCGGCCCTGCGCGAGGCGGGCGTGCCCACCTGCCTCGCGCTCGACGGCGGCAAGCTGGGCAAGCAGCTGCAGCAGGCCGACAAGACCGGGGCGCGCTGGGCGGTGGTCATCGGGCCGAGCGAGGCCAAGGCGGGCCTGGCCCAGCTCAAAGACCTGCGCGGCGGCAGCCAACAGACCCTGCCCCTGGCCGAGCTGGTGGCCCAGGTCAAGGCAGCATTGGGCTGAGGGCAACGGTCGGGCGCCCACGCCCCTCCGCCGGGCGCGCCCGGGGCCCCGGTCGCTGCTCCGCCTCGCGGCGGGATCAGCGACCGCGCGGGCTTGGTCGGCCTGCGGCCGACCGCCGCTGCGCGGCGCGCTCCGGTCGGGCGGGCGCGGGCGGAGGCTGCTGAAGCGGGCATCTCCGCCGCCCGGCAGGGGCGCGTCGCCTGCTGAAGCGGGCATCTCCGCCGCCCGGGAGGGCTGCCTCACCTGCTGAAGCGCCCAGCCCCGCCGCCCGGGAGGGCCGCCTCGCCTGCTGCAGCGGGCATCCCCGCCGCCCGGGAGGGCCGCATCGGCTGCTGAAGCAGGCATCCCCGCCGCCCGGGAGGGCCGCCGCGCCTGCTAAGGCAGGCATCCCCGCCGACCGGGAGGGCCGCCTCGCCTGCTGAAGCAGGCATCCCCGCTGCCCGCACGGCCCGGCCGGCGAGCTTCCCGGCGGCCCGGACCTAGAAGCGGGTCAGCCGCCGCCGACGCGTCGACGCGCGTGGACCTGCTCACCGACTTGCACGCCCAAAATCGCGGCGAGCGCACCGCCACGGCGCAGCCCGCCGGCGCCGACGCGCCGCCCCCCCCCTGGTCGGCCGACAGACAAAATCTCCATCCACCCCCTTGCAGCGCCGTAGCGCCTGTGGGACCATCCTGGAGCGGGGGGCGATCACCGCCCCCCGTCCCACGCCGAGCGCCCCTTTGTGGGGGCTGCGGATCGACCAAGCCGCCCATCGAGAACGAGCGGCCACACACAACACTGGAGTTGGCACGTGTCTTGCACCCCCCCCGTTCGCACCCTGACCGTCGCGGTCCGCGCGTTGGCCTTCTCGAAGGCCAGCACCAACCCCGGCGCGAACTTCATCCCCTTCGGCCCTGAAGAGCTCGAGAGCCTCGCGCCCCTGCTCAAGTCCTTCCGCGCCACCCTGACCGCTGAGTCCTGCACCGCGAGCGCCAGCCACCAAGCGGCGTGGCAGACCAGCGAAGACGGCGTCAACTGGGGCAACGGCTCGACCAACAACCAATGGAACGTGATCGGCAGCGCGCTCAGCGGTGTCGGTCAGGGCCAAAAGACGCAGACCAGCGACTGGGTGACCGACCTGAGCGCGATGAAGCGCTTCGTGCGCTTCGGCGTGGTGGCCGGCCAGGTCAGCGGCGACGCCTTGCAGCAGGGCCTCGTCACCCTCACCCTCGACCTCGAGAGCCGGAGCTGACCATGATGCGACGAGACCGTCGAGGGGAGCAGGGACTGGAGGTTTGGCGCGCCTTGGGACCACGGGACTCCAAGCCGGCGCAGTCGCGCACGGCCCCTGTTGATCGAATCCAAGATCGGCCCCGAGCGGGTCCAACTCTCGCAGACATCCGAAACTGCCCGCCACTCACGGGAGATGCCCAGCGACAACTGGATCAGATATGCCGCGACGAATGCAGTCGACGGCACCCCGGCAGCTGTCCGCGCGTGTGCTCGCGACGGTGGGACCAAACCACGCGAAGCTGCCACCTCTACGCGGACTGCCACGATTGCGACGAGGCCTCGCCTGACGGCCGCAGCGACCTGATGACCGTGCGCCCATGGTGAGCGCGTTGGTGTTCGTGGCCATCGCAGCGCACGTCGGCTGCGCCTCGACGGGTCGGACAGTCCAGCCACCGGGCGCCCCTGCCGTGGTGCGCCTGCCTGCCGACCCTGTGCCCACCGGTTGTGTGGCGGTGATCACCGTCCCCTCGGCAGACCTGCCAAGCGCGGCGGCGCCTTCGCCGCTCCCGTTCGCCTCAGTCGAGCCCAAGATCGACGGAGCCTCCTGTCAGGTCACTCACGGCGGGCCCGGGTTGGGCGACAGTCGGCCCGACGAGTTCGCGCTGAGCTGGTACTTTAGAGTGCCAGCCGGCTACACCGGACCGATCCAATGCTCGGCCGGCACTTGGACGAGCCCGACCCTGTCCATGGCGCCAGGCGCGCTTTGGCCCGTTGGCACCAGCGTAGGCGCACTGGCGAACGAAGCCGCGGACGCCGACGGTCTGATCACCGCCGACTTCTGCGACTGGGGCTGGACAGAGGGGCTATCTCGCCCCTGCCGCCTGCTCTGTCGGCTCCGGCGCGCCGCCGCCCCGAGCTGACGACAAGCGCCCTTACCCCACCGCCCTGTACCTGCACGGGGCGGCTGTGGGCACGCCGGGCTTTGAGGGACGCGCCACCCCCACACCGGCGCCCCGCCCACACCCCACCGCCAAAAGCTCGCTCCCTCCGCCCTACCCGCAGACCGCCGCCCAGACCCCCGCCGCCCGTGCTCCGCTCTCGCCCGGAGGTCTCCGATGCC
>JBJONS010000210.1:0-4868 GCA_046051725.1 Pseudomonadota bacterium
CGGGGTGCTCGTCGGGGCCCAGCTCGGGGGGCGCCCCCGTGTCGAGGGCGGCGGCCGCGTCCGCGGGGACCTCGCCCTCGATCACGCCCCGGCCCGCCTCGGCCTCTCCGGCCGCGAGCACGACCGCCGGGCCCTCGAGCAGGCCCGGGCCCGGCGCCTCGTCCTCGGGCGCCTCGAGCGCGTGCCCGTTGGCCAGCGGGGGCAGCTCGAGCGGTTCGCTGGCCGCCGTGCCGACCGCGGCCGCGACCGGCGCGTCGCCCGCGCTCAGCTCGCCGTCGGCGTCGCGGTCGACGAACAGCGTCGAGCGCGCGAGGGCGGCGGCCAGCTGCTCGGTGAGCGGGTCGTTGGGCTTGAGAACGAGCGGCTCGCCGTCGTTGTCGAGGGCTGCAGCGCCGAGCCAGCCCTCGCCGCCCAGGACCAACAGCAGGGGCCCGGCGTCCAGCGGCAGGGCCTCGCCGAGCTCGACCCGCAGGGCGCCGACCTTCGTCGCGAGCGCGAAGGGGTTGGCTGGCGCCACCCCCTCGACCTCGAGGGTGACGCTGCGCAGCTCGATCGCGCACCAGGAGCCGGCCGGAACGGGCTCGCCCGCCTGCCCCCAGGCCTCGGTCGGCCCGAGCACCGCCCTCCCCTGGCCCCGGGGCGCGTCCTCGCAGGGGTCGAGCAGGGTCTGCTTGGCCGACAGCGACAGGCGCGCGACCGAGACCTCGGCCTCGCGGCCCGCGCTCGCGCGCATCGAGCCGGGGTTGCCGACCGCCACGCCGCTGTCCGAGCGGGGCTGGCCGCCGCCGCAGGCCGCCAGGCTGAGCAGCGCGGCGCTGAGGCCGCTGATCGGCCCCAACGGCCGGGCGAAGGGGAGGAAGGGCTTGGAGATCAAGGCTGCTCCAGGGGCGCGGCGGCGCGCGGGAGGCGCGGCGTCACCGGCGCGGGGGGACCGCCGGTGGTGAGCGGGAAGAGGTTGAGGTTGAGCTGCACCACGCGATCGGGCGCCGCTTCGGCGCTGTCGCACAGGTGGAGCAGGCGCTCTTGCAAGGCGTTGAGCTCGGCCTTGAGCACCGGGAAGAGGCCGGCGGGGATGGCGACGGTCAGCCCGAGCAGGTGGCGCTCGCCCGGGGCCGCGTTGGCCAAAGACTCTGCCGCGAGGCTGATCATCTCGCGGTGATAATTGTGTGCGGCCAGGCCCACCACCTCGTGCGGGGTGACCAGGCTGGCCTCGGCCTGCACCATCCGCCCGGTGGCCGCGTCGACCCGCAGCAGCCCCAGCGAGCACAGCTCGGTCAGGGCCGTGCGGGCCTCGCTCGCCTTGATGCGCGGCCGCAGCGTGCGGGCGATCCACTCGGGGTCGGGGTCAAAGTCGGGGCGCTTTACCAGCTCTTGGATCGCTGGGTAGTACCAGTGCGACAGGAAACGGAAGGCCTCGCCCTCGATGCGGCGGGCCTCGCGAAAGCGCCGGGTGGCCGAGACGCGCTCAAAAGCCGCGTTGCGCTGCTCGTCGGTCTCGCCCTGGTCGAGGTCGACCAGCGCCTCGAAGAAGGCCTGCTGCTCGTCATTGAGCTTGATCGCCTGGGCGAAGGCGACCGTGGTGACCGGCGTGAGGTTGCGCTGGCGGTCGATGACGCTGAGCAGCAGGCTCGGCGAGCGCTGGCCGGCGAGGCGGGCGAAGAGCCGGTGGCTGAACCGGGGGTTCTCTTCTTTGCGCCAAGCGAACCAGTCGGCGAGGAAGCGCCGGTAGTCGAGGTACCGGAAGATGTCCGGCGCGGCGCTTTTGCTGTCCATCGGCGCTCCTCGGGGGTGGCGGCGCGGGGTCGGCCGCTGCCCCCTGGGCCCCAGTGGAGCACAGCGCAGGGCCGCGGACACGGCGCGCAACGCGGACCGCGTGCGCCAGCCGAGTACACCACAGGGCGGGCGCCGGTGGGTAGCCCTGTCAAATTGCGCGACAATTGCAGACGAGCGCGCGTGGCCAGCGACGGGAGGACGCGCAGCCTGAGAACAGCCGGACCGGCACCGCAGGGCGAGGGGCCCCGGGGTTAGCCCCGGAGGCGGGCCCGTCCGCCCAGGAGACGCCGTGCGCATCGCCACGAAGATCACCCTCGCCGTGAGCACCTGGACCGCGCTGCTGCTCATCGTCGACGGCTTCGTGAAGCTCGAAGAGTCGCTCACCGTGCTGCGCGACGACCTCTTTGACGAGAGCGTGCTGGCCGCCAACTTGCTGCGCTACAACGTCGACCAGGCCGCGCTCGAGGGCGGCCCCGACGGCGCGCAGCAGGTGCTCAGCCGCATCAACGTCAGCCCCGACGACCTGCACTTCCACCTCGTCGAGCTGCGGGCCGACTCGCACTTCCCGCCGGCGCCGCCGCTCACCGCCCTCGCCGAGCCTGCGGCGGCCGCAGGCACCGCCCCCTTCTTCGTCGTGCACGCCGATCCCAGCGAGCGCCTCTACTCGTATGTCGGGGTGCCGCTGCTCGGGCCCGCCTGGCGGGTCGAGGTCAGCGCCTCGCTGGGCGCCCAGGCCGAGCTGACCGGGCGCTTCTGGCGGGACACCGCGGCCCTGGTCGCGCTGATCACCGGCGTGGCCGCCATCCTCGCGCGGTGGATCGGCTCGGTGCACATCGGCCAGCGGGTCAGCGCGCTCAGCCGCCTCGCCGAAGAGACAGGCCAGGGCCTCGCCCCGCGCCACGTGCCCGAGCGCGGCGACGACGAGCTCAGCGCGCTGACCCGCGACCTCAACCGCATGGTCGATCAGCTCGGCGAGATGCGCCGCCGCACCGACGACGAGGCCGCGCTGCGCAGCCGCCTGCGCGAGCAGCTGCGGCACGCGGACCGGCTCGGCGCGATCGGCATGATGATGAGCCGGGTCGCCCACGAGATCGGCACGCCGCTCAACGTGATCAGCGCGCGGGTGCGGAAGATCGCGCGGGGTCAGGCCGAGGGCGAGCAGGCCCGCGAGCACGCGCGCATCGCCGCCGAGCAGACCGACCGCATCAGCCTCGTGATCCGCCGCATGCTCGACTACAGCCGCCGCGAGGGCGCCCGCGAAGAGCTGCCCGCCGTGCAGCTCGCCGAGGCGGCGGTCGCGATGGTCGAGACCCTGGCCCGCGCCAATGAGCTCGAGCTGCACGTCATCGACACCAGCCGCGGCGCCCGGGTGCTCGTCGACCCCGTGCTCATCGAGCAGGCCCTGGTGAACCTGCTGATCAACGCCGTGTCGGTCAGCCCGCGGGGCCGCGCCATCACGGTCAGCGTCGAGGCGGGCACCTTCGCCTGCGAGGTCGGCGGCGCGCCCGGCCCAGCGGTCTGCCTCGCGGTGCAAGACGAGGGGCCCGGCGTGCCCGAGGCCATCCGCAAGCAGATCTTCGAGCCCTTCTTCACCACCAAGGCGCTGGGCGAGGGCACCGGGCTCGGGCTCGGCATCTCGGCCACCATCGTCAGCGAGCACGGCGGCCAGCTGCGCCTCGCCGAGGGCGGACCAGGCGCGCGCTTCGAGCTGCTGCTGCTGCAGGTCGACCCACCCGCGGCGGGGGCGCCGCGATAGGCGCGCCGGGGCCCGCTCGGGCCGAAGGGGCAGAGCATGGACGCGCGGGTGCTGGTGGTGGAGGACGACGAGGCCATGCGGAGCCTCGTGCTCGAGGACCTCGCCGAGCGGGGCATGGCGGTCCGGGGCGCCGCCAACCTCCACGACGCGCTCTCGGCGATGGCCGCCGACATCTTTGACGTGGTGGTCAGTGATCTGAACATGCCGGGCGGCACGGGCCTCGAGCTCTGCCAGCGGGTGCGCGAGCGCGACCCGCAGCTGCCGGTCATCCTGTTCACCGCCTTTGGCAGCCTCGACGCGGCCATCGGCGCCATCCGCAACGGCGCCTACGACTTCCTCACCAAGCCGGTCGAGCTCGACCAGCTCGCCTTGGCCGTCGAGCGCGCGGCCAGCCTGCGGGCCCTGCGCAGCGAGGTCGCCACCCTGCGGGCCGCCGTGCGCCAGGGCCGCCGCGGCAGCCGCATCGAGGGCACCAGCGCGCCGATGCTGCGCCTGCGCGAGACCATCACCCAGCTCGCCGGCACCCAGGCCACGGTGCTGGTGCACGGCGAGAGCGGCACCGGCAAAGAGCTGGTCGCCCGCGAGCTGCACGAGCTCGGGCCGCGGGCACAGGGCCCGTTTGTGGCCGAGAACATCGCGGCGATCCCCCCACAGCTGCTCGAGAGCGCGCTGTTTGGGCACGTCAAGGGCGCGTTCACCGGGGCGAGCGCCCGCCGCGATGGCCTGCTGCTGCGGGCGAACGGCGGCACGCTGCTGCTCGACGAGGTGGGCGAGCTGCCGCTCGAGCTGCAGCCCAAGCTGCTGCGGGTGCTCGAAGAGCGGCGGGTGCGCCCGGTGGGCAGCGACCAAGAGGTCGCCTTCGACGTGCGCCTCATCGCCGCCACCCACCGCGACCTCGCCGCGGCGGTCGACGCCGGCACCTTTCGCCGCGACCTCTACTACCGCCTCGCCGTGCTCGAGCTCGAGGTGCCGCCGCTGCGCGAGCGCGGCCGCGACGTGCTGCTGCTGGCCCAGGCCTTCATCGACCAGTTCGCCAAAGAGTCGGGCCGGCCGATCCGCGGCCTGCACCCCGAGGCCGCCGCCCGCCTGCTCGCCTGGAGCTGGCCGGGGAACGTGCGCGAGCTGCGCAACGTCATCGAGCACGCGGTGCTGGTCTGCCGCGGCACTGAGGTCGCGCCGGCCGACCTGCCCGACCGCCTGCGCGCCCTGCCTGCCGCCCCGCCGCCCCTGCGCGCGGCCGAGGCCGAGCCCGAGCTGCTGCCCCTCGACGTCATCGAGAAGCGGCACATCCTCGCGGTGCTGCGCGCGCTCGGCGGCAACAAGGCCCAGGCCGCCCGGG
>JBJONS010000211.1:0-5129 GCA_046051725.1 Pseudomonadota bacterium
ATGTGGGCGGGCTCCATCGCGTCGGCGGCCCCAGCGCTGTCCTCGACGTCGACTGCCGGCTCGCTGCCCTCGGCGGGGTCGGGCGCGGGCGCGCCCTCGGGTGCGGCGCAGCTGGCGAGCAGGCTGAGCAGGCCGGCCCCGAAGAGCAGCGGCGAGGGGCGGGACGGGGCGACGCGGGCGTTGGCCATGGTGATCCTCCGCCCCCGGTGTCGGAGCGGGTCGCCCTCCGCATGAGCCCTCATGCGCCCCGCATCCGCGCCCCCCGATCAGCGGGCAAACCTCCACCGGCGGCCGAGGCCGATCAGCCCGCCCAGCGCCAGCAGCCAGCCTGCGGGCAGGCGCATGCCGAAGGGGCCGCCGCTGCCCGTGTCTTGGCTGTCTTCGCAGGTGCCGCCGCCCTCGACCCAGCCCTCGCCGCAGACTTGGAAGTCCTGCTCGAGGCTCTCGTCGTGCTGGATGAAGCGCAGCTGCTGGGTGGTGAAGGTGTTGCTCGGGTAGAGCGCGAGATCGCCGGCTTCGGGGGTGTAGCGCACGTGCAGGCGGGTGAGCGCCGCCTGGGCCGGGTCGCCGCGGTAGCCGAGCGCGGCCATCACCTCGCCGTCGAGCGGGCCGACGGCGTTGCAGGGGTCGCAGCCGGTGGGCTGCCAGACGTACTCGGTGATGTAGGCGCCCACCCCGCCCGCGCTCTCGAAGGCGGCGCTGGCCTGCTCTTCGTAGAAGCTCGAGAAGGACCCGAGGCCGTCGCGGCGCCACATGCACTCGGCCTCGACCTGGACCTCGGGCAGGTTCGAGATGCCGACCTGACCCTGGTCGGCGTCGGTGATGACGTGCAGGATGACGTCTTGGCTGCCGGCCGAGTTCAGGGCGCCGAGCCGGACGGGCAGGCTGAGCGTGTCGGACGCGTAGGAGAACTGGATCGGGGGCAGCCAGAGCACGCCGGCGCCGGCGTTGCGGAGGTCGATCTTCACGCTGATGAAGCTGGCCCCCGCCGAGAGCGCCTCGTCGATGAGCGCGCTCGCCTCGGCCGAGAGGCTGCGGCCGACCAGCGCGTCGGCCCCGGCCAGCTCGGCGGCCGACGAGGGGCTGAGCACCTCGACCTCAAGGTCGGCGTCGGCGAGGCCGGCGGACTCGAGGAAGCCGGGCAGGGCCTCCATCGCGTAGGCAGAGATGAGGCCCTTGGCGGCATCCGCCGCGCAGCTGCAGCCCGCGCTGGCCAGATCGCTGTCGCCGTGCAGGTCCTCGCAGGTGTACTCGACGAGGCGGGGCGCGGCGTACTTGTCGACCCGCTCGATCGGGCCGAGCTGCTCGATGGTCACGTCCGCGGGGTCGACGTCGCCAGGCACGGGGATCAGCATCGAGAAGCTGGGCCCGGCCGAGAGCACGTCGTTGGCCATCGTGATCGTGGTGCGGCGCCCCTCGCGCACGAGCACCACCTGGCTCGCGCGGTTGGTCAGCGTCTCGCCGGCGCTGCCCACGTAGGTGCCGCAGAAGGCCCGGGCGGCGCCTGGGCTGACCGCCAGGGTCACGCCCAAAACACTCATCAGTACGTCAATCCTGCGCATACAACCCCCTTACTTCGGGCCCGAAGGGGCCGCCGCGGGGGCCAACGGCGGCTGTGCGCCGCCATTCTGCGCCGCCGCTGCCTTTAGTTCTCGTCGAGGTAGGCCTCGAGCTGCTCGCCCTGCTCCTGCATCGACTTCACGATCTGGCTCTTGATGAAGTCGTCGGTGGCCGGAATGGCGCCGTAGTCGGCCTCCATCCAGGTGGCGATGAGGTGGCTGGTGCGACCGCCGTAGGGCAGGACCACGCCGAGGTAGTACTGCGCCTCGAGCACGATGTCGGTGCCAAAGACGCTGGTCTCGGCCGGGCTGACCAGCCAGTTGCGGCGGACCACCGCCCAGCCGTCGTCGGTCTCGATCCACCGGAATTGCTGGCGGTTCTTGGTCACGATCTCGGCGCCGACGAAGCTGCTTTTGGTGATCGACAGGCCGGCCAGCTCGAGGCAGTCGCGGTCGGGGAAGCACTTGGGCGACTGGTCGAAGGTGCGCTCGTACTCGAGGTAGTTGTCGGTGAAGACCTCCATCTGGTTCTTCACCACGATGGCGTCGATGAGCGGGCGCTGCTTGTGGCCGTGGTCGTAGATCGACGCGGCGCCGAGCAGGTCCGAGGTGTCGCGCGGCCGGTCATCGAGCTTGTCGACGGTGTCTTGGTCGAGCTGGGTGATCGAGTAGCCCTCGACGGTGGCCGCGAAGTTGTCGCCCTTGTCGAGCCAGGCCCGCAGGTTGGTCAGGCCGACGGCGAGCGCCTCGTCGTCCTCGTCGCCGATGTGGTCGTAGAGGTAGCCGCAGAGGTCTTCGAGCTTCTCGGGCGCGTCGGGCGGCGGCCGGCAGGCGGTCAGCAGCGCGAGCGGCGCGAGCAGCGGCAGGGCGGCGGGGCGACGGCGGGGGGACGTGGACATGCGCACCTCGGGGCGATGGCCAGGGTACCACGGGCGCGCCGCCCCGGTGCGGCGCGGCGTGGAGCGCCCTGCGCGGCGCAATAGACGGGCGCAGCTCCCGCCCCCGGCGCGCGGAGGCCCGCCACCCCTCCGCAGGAGCCGCATGGCCCGTCGACCTCCCCCGCCGCGCGCCCCGGCGCCTCCTCCTCCCGACGTCGAGAGCGACGAGCTGTACAGTGAAGCCGACGGCGAGGCCGCCCTGAGCCGCGCCCTGGTCCGCGGCGGCGCTGGCCCCTCGCTCGCGGCGCTGGGGTGGGACGCCGGCTGGGCGGCGGCCGCGGCGGCCCTTGACCTGCCCGGCTGCGCCCCGGCCCGGGTGGCGGTCGAGCACCGCGGCCGCTTGGTGGTGCTCGACGCCGGCGGCAGCCGCCTCGCCTTCGCCCCGCAGGGGGCCCAGTACGACAGCGCGGACCCCGCGGCCGCCCTGCTGCGGCCCCGGGTGGGCGACTGGGTGATGGTCCCCGACGGCGAGACCCCCCGGGTCGCGGCGCTGATCCCCCGGCGCACGGCCCTGCTGCGCCAGACCCCGCGGCGGCGGGTGGCCGTGCAGGTGGTCGCCGCGAACCTCGACCTCGTCGTCGTGGTCGCGGCTTGGGGCCAAGAGCTGAACCTGCGGCGCATCGAGCGCTACCTCGCCGCGGCCGAGGCCAGCGGCGCGGCCCTGCTCGTCGTGGTCAACAAGCTCGACTTGGCCCCGCCAGACGTCGATCCGGTGGCCGAGGTCCAGGCGGCGCTCGGCGCGGTGCCCGTGCTCGGCCTGTCGGTCCACGCCGGGCGCGGCGTCGAGGCCCTGCTCGACCGCCTCGGGCCGGGGCGCACGCTCGGGCTGGTCGGCAGCTCGGGCGTCGGCAAGAGCAGCATCGCCAACGCCCTGCTGGGCCGCGACGAGCTGGCGGTCGGCGCGGTGCGGGCCGACGACGAGAAGGGCCGCCACACGACCACCCACCGCGAGCTGGTGGTGCTGCCGGGCCGGGGCGCCGACGGGGCGAGCGGCGGCGTGCTCATCGACACGCCGGGCATGCGCGAGCTGCAGCTGTGGGACGGCTCGGGGGTCGACCGCAGCTTTGAAGACCTGCACGCCCTGGCCGAGGGCTGCCGCTTCCGGGGCTGCACCCACACCCGCGAAGAGGGCTGCGCGCTGCAGGTGGCGATCACCACCGGCGAGCTCGAGCCGGGTCGGCTCGCCAGCTACCGCAAGCTGATGGGCGAGGTGCGCGCCAAAGAAGAGGCCGCCAAGCGCCGGCGTGACCCCCGCCGTGCGGCGCCCGAGCGCTGGCACCCCCGCGACTGGCGGCCCGACGAGGGCAGCGAGGGCTGAGCGGCCCCGGCGCAGGCGCCGGGCCGGGTGCTGCGCGGGGTCGCTGCGCTCCGTCGGCCGCGCCCCGGCGCGCCCGACCCCGCTGCGCGGGCCGCTCCGCCCCCTGCCGCCGCGAGGCGACACCTGAAGATGACGTGCGGGTGACCCTCTTCGCCGCGTCGGGCCCCGCGATCAGCCCAGGGCCGCCTGCAGCATCGGGCCCCAGCGGGCCGCGTTGCCCCGCCCGAGCAGGGCGAGGCGGGTCGGGCCGTCGGCCCGGGCGAAGAGGCGCAGCATGGCGACCCGCAGGGCCTCGGGCGCCGGGTCGCCGGCGAGGAAGGTGCGCCACTCGGCCTCGGGCAGCCCAAAGAAGAGCGAGAAGAACTGGTCGAGCCCGGTGCGGTCAAGGCCGAGCAGCACCTCGAGGCCGTAGTCAAAGAGGCCCCAGGCCCGCTGGCGGCCCCGCGGCCACAGCTGCGCCCAGCCGGCGGCCGGGGCCGTGGCCGGGTCTCGGCCCAGGGCGTCGGCGAGGGCCGTGGCCAGCGGCCCGGCGAGCTGCAGGCTGCGGCTGAGCTGGTAGCCGGTGGCGGGGTGCACGAGGCCGGCGGCGGCGCCAAAGGCGAGCAGGGGCTGGTCGCGCAGGGGCCGCGGCCCGCCCATCGGGATGAGGCAGCGCTCGACGTGGCCGCTGGCCACCGCCCCGGTGCCGGCGAGGCGCCGGCGCAGGCGGGCCTCGAGCTGCGGCAGCGGCAGGGCCGGCCGGCGCGCGAGGCTGGTCTCTTCCAAAAAGACGCGCTCGTCGTCGAGGGGCAGGGCGTAGAGAAAACTCGGATCGGCGAGCGGGTCGCCGATCTCTGCGTCGGCCTCGGCGGCGGCCGGGCGCCAGTCCATCAAGGCCATGCGGCCGAAGGGGTGGCCGGCGGGCAGGCGGTAGACCCTGCCCCAAGCGGCCTGGATCGCCGGGGGCGGCCCGGCCCCCCGCCGCAGCCCGGGCAGGCCCGCGCCCGTGGCGTCGATCACCAGCGCGGCGGTCAGGGCGAGGCCGGGGCCCGACAGCGCCCAGGCGCCCGGCCCGCCCTCGAGCGCGGCGAGCGGCGCGGTGCTGCGGGCGCAGCCGGCGGCCGCGGCCTGGTCTTCGAGGTGGGCCTGCAGCGCGCCGGTGTCGAGGCGCAGGTAGGGCCGGCCGAGGTCCCGAGACGCGCCGGTGGCGCTGATGAAGGCCGGGTCGGCGTAGCGGGCCCGCACCACCCCCGGGGCCCCCGCGACCGCGGCGGGCAGCTCGTCCTCCCAGCAGCCGTAGGTCGGCGCCCACGGCGCGTCGGGCCCGCAGGCGGC
>JBJONS010000212.1:0-16738 GCA_046051725.1 Pseudomonadota bacterium
GCGCGGCCCGGTCCGCCACGCGCTGACCAACGCGTTCGGCTTTGGCGGCAGCAACGGCACCTTGGTCATCTCGCGCTGGCCCGGGGCCGCGGCGTGAGCGCCGCGCGGGTCGCCGTCACCGGCATCGGCCTCATCTGCCCCCTCGGCGCCGCTTTTGGCGAACAGGTCGCCGCGCTGGCTGCCCGGATCGCCGCGGGCGAGCGCGCGCTGCGCCCGCACCCGCCGCTGGCCCAGCTCCCCGACGGCGGGCTGGCCGGCGTGGTCGGCCCGCTGGACCTCGATCGCTTCCTGCTCCGCCGCAAGGACAAGAAGCTGCTGGCCCGCCCCTCCGCCCTCGCCCTGGCCTGCGCCGGTCCGCTGGTCAGCGCCTGGCCCGGCGACCGCCGCGCGCTCGCCCTCTACCTCGGGGTCGGCCGCGAGCCGCCCGACGACGGCGAGAGCGAGGCCACGCTCGCGCTCAGCGCCCGCGACGGCGCGCTGGACGAGGCCCTGCTCGCCGGGCCGGGCCGCGACCGCTACCCGCCGCTGCTGCCGCTCAAGACGCTGCCGAACATGGCGCCGGCCCACATCTCGATCAACCTCGGGCTGATGGGCGAGAACGCCGCCTGGGCCGGGGTCTGGGGCGCGGGCCTGCTCGCGCTGCGCGCGGGGCTGCTGGCGGTGGCCGAGGGGCGCGCCCCGGCGGCGCTCGTCGGAGGCGCCGACAGCCGCGTCGATCTGGGCAGCGCGCGTGACCGGCTGCGGGTGGGCGAAGCCGGCGCTCCGGCCGAGGGCGCGGCGCTGCTGCTGCTCGAGCCCGCCGACGCCGCGGCGGCCCGGGGCGCGCGGGTCTACGGCTGGCTCGAGCTCGCCGACCCCACCGGCGCCACCGGCCCGGATGTGGTGGACGCCCGGGCCGTGACCATCGACCAGATGGGTGATCTCGGCGCGGCGGCGGCGCCGGTGGCCGCGGCGCTGGCCCTGTGCGGCGACCGGCCCCGGGCGGTGCGGGCGGCGGACCCGGGCCTGCCCGCCCTCGCGGTCGGTGTCCGCCCTGAGACCGCGTGCTAAAAGCTTCGACCGGCGCGCTGCCTCCAGCCCGGTGGCCCGCGCGCATCGTGGGCGCCCGCCGCCCCGCGCAGCGCCTCCGCCTGAGCTGACCCCCCCACGCCTGCGCCCGGTCGGACCGCCGACCCGCGCAGACAGCCCCCGGAGCCGCCGTGGCGAGCCGTGAACACGCCCGACGCTTTCACTTCCTCCGCGAGATCGCGTCTGGCGGCTTCGGCAGCGTCTTTTTGACCAAGGTGATGCACGCGGACGGCTTCTCGCGGCTGGTCGCGGTCAAGGTGTTGAAGTCACAGTGGTCCGACAACGAAGAGGTCGCGCGGCGCATGCGCGACGAGGCGCGCCTGCTCGGCCTGCTCCGCCACCGGAACATCGTCGAGGTCATGGACATGACCAGCATCGACGGCCGGGCCGCCGTCGTGATGGAGTACCTCGAGGCCGTCGACTTCCGCAGCATCGTCGGCGAGCTCGAGCGCAGCGAAGAGCGGATGCCGGTCAAGGCCGCGCTCGAGGTCGGCGCGGCGGTCGCCAGCGCGCTCGACGCCGCCTACAACCGGCCGCCGATCCCGGGCGAGAAGCCGCTGCGGGTCATCCACCGCGACATCAAGCCGAGCAACCTGATGCTCGACGACACCGGCTTGGTCAAGGTGCTCGACTTTGGCGTCGCCCGCAGTGATCTCGCCAACCGCGAGAGCCACACCCAAGAGCTGCAGTTCGGCTCGGTCGACTACATGGCGCCCGAGCGGCTCTTCTTTGAGCCCGAGACCCCGGCCAGCGACGTCTACTCGCTCGGGGCCAGTATTTTCGAGCTGCTGGCCCGCGAGCCCTTCGGCAAGGCCCAGGGCCGGCCCGAGAAGCACGCCGCCTACGTCGCCGACCGGCTCAGCTTCCTGCGCGCCGGCGTCGGCGTGTCGGGCGCGGCGGGGGCCGAGCTCGACAAGCTGCTGCGCGGGGCGCTGGCCTTCAACTACGAAGAGCGCCCGACCGCGGCCGAGTTCCACCAGCGGGCCCGCGCCTTGGGCCGCCTGATGGACGACGAGGACCTCGCCTCGTGGGCCGAGCGGGTGGTGCCCCCCCTGCTCAAGGCCCAGCAGGCCTTGGTCGCCGAAGAGAACCCGCTGCAGGACCAAGTGCTGCGCGAGGACACCCGGGCGCTCAGCGGCGAGGCCGCCGCGGCCATGCTGCAAGACCCCTCGGGCCTCGGGGACGCCCTGCGGCACGGCGCCCTCGCCGAGCTCGAAGACTCGGACGCCTTCGCGATGGGCGACGCCCCGGTGGTGGCCGCGCCCGAGCCCGCCCCGGTCGACGAGTGGGACGACGGCCCGACCAACGCCGGCCGCGGCGTGCGCGTGACCCGCCCCGATCTGGGCCGAGACGCGTCCAAGGCCGAGACCGCGGCGCCCGGCCGCGCCGACCCGCTGCGCGTCGCGCCGGTGGTCGCCATCTCGAAGGGCGGGGTGGTCGAGCCCGAGAGCAAGCCCGAGCTGGCCCGGCCGCGGGCCCGCCCGGCGGGGCCGGCCCCCAAGATCGAGCTCGTGTCCGAGGGGCGGGGAGAGGAGCCGACCCACCGCCCGGCGCCCCGCCCGGCCAGCCCGCGCCCAGCGGCGGAGCCCTCCGCCCCGGCTGCCAGCGCGGCGGACCTGCCCGCCGCTGCGGGGGACAGCGCGCTGGACGCGGCTCCGGCTGCGTCTGTCCCCGCGACGACCGTGTCGGCGGTGTCGTCCGTGTCGTTGGCTGCTCCGTCTGCCGGCGCGCCTGCGGCTGCTGTTGCTGCGTCGTCGGCTGCCGCGTCGTCGGCTGCTGCGTCGTCGGCTGCTGCGTCGTCGGCTGCTCCGCCGTCGGCGGGGCCCACCGCCCCCTTGCCTGACGCCGCGGGCCTGGGCGCGCTGGACGTCACCCGGGCCGCCCGTCCCTCGACCCCCGCGGTCCAGGGGCCGGTGCACGAGGGTCCGCTGCCGCCGCTGCCCAGCCCGCCGGGCGTGGCGGCGGTGGTCCTCCGGCCGCTGCAGCTGGCGACGCCGGTGGGCGCCCCTCTGCCGGTCGTCGCCCCGCCGGCCGCCGGGCTGGGCCTCGCCGCGCCCGCCTCGGTGGTGCTGGTCAGCGAGTCTGACCTCAGCAGCGACCCCCTCGGCGACCTGCCGCTGAGCCCGGCGACGGGCGCGCCGAAGGGGCCCGCACCCCGCGCGGCCGTGCCCACCGTCCCCGACGGTCCGGCTTTTGACGCGACCGATGTGCCGTCGAACACCGTGCCGGTCGAGGCCCTCATCCCCGCCGCCGAGCGGCAGCCGGCCCGGGCCGCCTGGGCCCCCTACGAAGAGGACGACAGCCCGACCCAGATGCAGCCGGTCGAGGAGGTCGTGCAGGGTGGCCGTGAGGACACCGAGGTGGACGTCGTCCCCGCGGCGCAGGTCGAGGACGATGACGACCTCGTGATCGACGGGCCGCCGCTGACCGCGCCGACCGCCCCCCACGCGGTGCCCGCCGCGCCATCGCTCAGCCCGCCCGCGCCGCCCACGCCCGCCGCGCCGGCGGCGCGCCCGGCGGCCAAGGGTGGTGCGGGGGCCAAGATCGCCGCGCTGGCGGCGCTGGGCTGCTTCGGCCTGCTGGCGCTCGGCGCGGTCGCCAGCGGCGGCCTGTACCTCTGGTCGGGGCGGTCCGCGGCGCCCTCCGCGGCGGTCGCCGATGCGCCGGCCGGCGGAGGCGCGGCCGCCCTGGCCGCCGACGAGCCCGAAGACGGCGAGGCCCCAGCCCCGGACGCCGCGGCGGGAGACCCCGCCCCGTCCGCGGCGATGGCCCGCTTCTCGGTGGCCGCCGACGCCCCGTTCGCGGCCGAGGTCAAGTCGGTCGACGTGAGCTGCGACAACAAGGCCCAGTCCAAGGGCGAGGCTGCGGCTGAGGTGGACCCCGGCGGGGCCACGACCTGTACGGTGAAGGTCATGCTCAAGGACCGCAGCCGAAAGGTCGTCAAGGTGAGCGGGCCTGCGGCGGGCGATTGGTCCTGCTTCCCCGCCGGTGAGCCGCGGTGCACCCAGTGAGCGCCGACCCCGCCCGCGGGCGGGCCGATCCGCTCGGCCACCTCGGCGATGACACCGTGGTCATCACCGGGGTGGGCGTGCTCAGCGCCGCGGGCCGCGGCCTGGGGGCCCTGTCCGCCGCGCTGCGGGCCGACGCCCCTTGCTGGAGCCCCATCACGTCCACCCTCCCCGTGCCGCGGGCAGCGATGGTCACGGTGCCCCTCCCGCCCTGGGATGCGCCGGACGGACCCTTCCCCGATGACCGCAAGGCGGTGCTCGCGCTGGTGGCCCTCGAGGATGCCCTCGTCGACGCGGGCCTCGCCGAGTCCATGCCCTGCGCACCGGCCCGCCGCGGGGTCTTTTTGGGCACCGGGCTGAGCAGCGTGACCCCCGCCGAGCTGGCCGAGGACGTCTACCCGCACCTCACCGCCGACCAGCGCTTCGACCGGCCTGCGATGGCCCGCGACCTCGCCGCGGACCGCGCGGCGCCCCGCCGCCACCTGCCCGCCCGGGTCACCGCCGCGGTCGCCGCCCGGGTGGGCGCCGAGGGCCCCACCGGCACCAATTTCTCGGCCTGCGCGGCCGCCGCCCAGGCCATCGCCGAGGGGCTCTGGGCGCTGCGCCGCGGCGAGATTGACGTCGCCATCGTCGGCGGCCACGACAGCATGATCCACCCGCTCGGGATGCTGAGCTTCGTGGTCCTCGGCGCGCTCAGCCCCGGACACTGCCGGCCCTTCGACCGCGGGCGCGACGGGTTCATGATCGGCGAGGGCGCGGCCACCTTCGTGCTTGAGCGCCTCGGCGACGCCCGGGCCCGCGGCGCCCGCCCCCGGGCCGTCCTGCTCGGGGCCGGCACCAGCGCGGATGCCTGGAACGCCACCGCGCCGCACCCCGAGGGCGCGGGGGCCGAGCTGTCGATGCGCCGGGCGCTGCGCGACGGCGGCATCGCGGCGGAGGACGTGCAGTACGTCAATTGCCACGGCACCGGCACGCCGCTCGGCGACGAGGCCGAGACCCGGGCGGTGTCGCGGGTCTTTGGCGACCGGGTGCCGGTCTCGAGCATCAAGGGCGCCATCGGCCACACGATCGCCGCGGCAGGCGCGCTGGAGTGCGCGGCCTGCGTCGCCGCGCTCGAGGGCGGTTTTCTGCCCGGCACCGTCGGCCTCGAAGAGCTCGACCCCGAGATCGCCGTCCCGGTCGTGCAGACCGCGCGCCCGGTCGCCCTGCGGGTCGTGCTGTCCAACTCCTTTGGTTTTGGTGGTCAGAACTGCAGCCTCTTGCTCGGCGCCGCGCCCGGTCCGGCCATCGCGCCCGCGTCCTGACGCCTCGTCCACGGCCTCTGTGGGCGTGGCGCTGGGCGGCGTGTCGCTGCTCCCGACCTCTAGGGTCAGCCCGTCCTCCCCCGACCTCCCCGAACGCTGCCCGCGCGCCTCTGCCGAGGCGGGAGCCCCCATGTCCTCCCCCGTCGTCGCCACCCAGACGCTCCGACCTGTCACCCTCTCGGCGGTCAGCCTGTTCTGCCCGGCGGGCATCGGCCCCGACGGCGCCCGCGGCGGCGCTGCTGGTCCGGTGCCCGGCTTTCAGCCGGTGAAGTGGATCCCCGACCGCAAGGGCCTCAAGCTGATGAGCCGCGCGGTCCAGCTCGGCGTGGCGGCGGTCCGCCAGGCCATCGCGCTGGACGGCACCCTCGAGCAGCTCCCCCCCCTGCGCCGGGCCCTGTTCGTCGGCGCGAGCCCCCAGACCGGCGACCCCGAGGATCTGCGCCCAGCGCTGGACAAGGCGCTGGGCCCCGACGGCTTCGACCTCGACAAGTTCGCCCGCGAGGGCATTGACCTCATCCACCCCTTGTGGCTGGTCAAGGGCCTGAGCAACAACGTGCTGGGCTTCGCCAGCGCGGCCCACGACCTCCAAGGCACCAACGCGAACTGGTGCGACGGCGAGGAGGGCGGCTGGACGGCCATCCTCGAGGGCTGGGACGCGGTGGCCGAGGGCCGGGCGGACCTCGCGGTGGCCGGCGGCGCCGACGCGCTCATCGGCGCTGAGGGCCTGCTCGGCGGCGTCTCCTGCGGCGAGGGCGCGGCCTTCCTGGTCTGGCGGGTGGCCAAGCCGGGCGAGCGGGTCGACGGCCGGCCCCACAAAGGCCAGCTCCCGTCGGATCCCTCCGATCTGGGCCGCCTTGGCGCGGCGACCTGGCCGGTCCGCTACGCCCGCGCCGTGCTCGGCGACGGGCTCCGCTGACGCATTGTTGACACCCCGTGCCGCCCCCCGCGCGCGGCCGCGGCGGGCAGGCGGTAGGATGCGGGTCAGGCCTGTGGTGGGTGGTCAGCGAAAACAACCACCATCACGACGCTCTCCTCTTCTTCGACGTGTTGGAGCACCCCCCGATGAGCAAAGCACCCTACGCCCGCATCTCCGTCGACACCTTCGACAGCGCCGACCCCGAGATCTGGGGCAAGGTCCGCACGGCCTTCGCCGAGGCCCTGGGCCGCGAAGAGGACGAGGTCGAGCTTCAGCACAAGATCATCGAAGAGCTCGACGCCGAGAGCCTCGACTTCCTCGACATCGCGTTCCGCCTCGAGCGCGCCTTTGACATCAAGATCCCCCGCGGCGGCATCGAGAACACCGCCAAGGCGGGCATGGGCGACGAGGTCTACGAGATCGACGGCGTGCTGACCGAGGCGGCCATCATCCGCCTGCGCGAGGCGATGCCCGAGGTCGACCCGGCCGAGTTCCCCGCCGGGCTGCGGGTGACCGAGGTCGCCGAGCTCTTCCGGGTCGCCACCTTCTACAACCTCGTGGTGCACCTCCTCAACGAGAAGGCCGCCTGAGCAGCGCCCGGCGGGCGCCCGCACCCGGCGCGCCCGCGGGCCGAGGTCGCGCATGGCCGCCCGCTTCCTGTTTCTGGTGCACGCCCTCTCGCCCGCACACCGGCGCTTCATCGGCCTGCGTCGTGCCGATCCAGCGATCACCCTGGGCTTCCGCGACGGCACCGATCCCTACCGGGCCATCGGCCGCATCTGCCGCCTGCGGCTGGGCGCGGTGGCCGAGGGCGAGGTCTGGGGGGTGCCGCTCGACCCCGCCCAGATGCTCGAAGACCAAGAGCGCGCGCTGGTGCGGCTTGAGCGCGCGGCCCGGCTCGCGATGCTCGAGGGACCGGTCGGGGCGATCGGCCTGGGCAGCTTGGCTGCGGTGGTGGGCGGGCGGGGTGAGGCCCTGCAAGAGCGCCTGTCGGTCCCGGTGACCACCGGGGCGGCGGCCACCACCTGGGCCCTGTGGAAGAACACCGTCCGGGTGCTGGAGCGCCGACCCGACGCCACCGCGGCGATCATCGGCGCGGCGGGCCCCGTCGGCAGGGCAGTGGCCGAGCTGCTCGCCGCCGACGGGTATCGAGTCCGGGTCGACAACAAGCGGGCGGCCAAGGGCCTGGACGTCGAGGCGGCCGACGGGCCCGCGGCGGCCGCCCGGGGCTGCGCCGTGGTGGTCGGCGCCGCCACCACCGGCGGCCTGCTGCCCCCCGAGGCCCTCGCCTCGGGCGCGGTCGTGGTCGACGTCGCGCTGCCGAGCATCCTGACCGGCCCGCCGCCCGCGGGCGTGCGGATGTTGGCCGGCGAGGCGGTGTCCTGCCCGCCGAGCTGGGACCCGGGCCTGTGGGGCCAGATCTACCAGGTGCTCGCCGGCTACGGCCCCCAGCAGGTCTACGCCTGCCTCATCGAGCCGCTGGTGCTCGCGGTCGAGGGGCGCGCGGCGCCCTACGCGCTGGGCCGCAAGCTCGAGGCGGCGACCGTGCGCCAGTTCGCGGCCCAGGCCGAGGCGCTGGGTTTTCAGCCCCGCCTCGCCGCCGGCTGGTGGGCCGCGCAGATCTGAGCGCGCCGGGCGCCTCCGGGCTCACCCTCAGGCGCGGAGGTTCCGACCCCCGGGGCTCAGGGAGGTCCCGATGCGCGCGCCTGTCGCCCCGATGATCCTGTCACTGCTCGGCCTCGGCCTCACCGCCGGCTGCGCCCCCGCGCCCGGCCCGAACACCGCCGCGCCCTCGGTCCCGCAGGCGGCGCCGCTGCCGACCGCCACCGGCACCACCGCCGCGCGGCTCGCGCCGCGCCCCCCGCGCACCGACCGGCTCGCGCTGACCGTGGAGGGGATGGACCCGGCGGCGTGGGCGGCGGACCGGGGCCTCGAGCTGCTGACCATCGCCCCCTTGTCCGGTTTTGTGACCGTCGCGGTGCCTGACGGTCAGGAAGTGGGCGCGCTGCTCACGCGCCTGCAGGATGACCCCTACGTCGGCTGTACGCTGCAAGAGGCCTGGGCCTACGCGGGGTCGGCGGGTGGGGTGGTGGACGCGGAAGACGGCGTCCCGCAGGACGATCCCGCGCTGCGATGGCACCTCGCCGCAGCCGAGGTCCCGGCCTGGGTCGACCCCGGCGGACCGCGCGTGGTGGTCGCGGTCATCGACAGCGGCCTGGTCGGGCAAGAGGACGGCGGCGCCACCTGGGCGCCCCCGGCCTTCGGCGGCGTGTCGGTCCACTCGCCCCGCGACTTCGTGAACGGCGACCCCTGGCCTCAAGACGACCAGCGCCACGGCAGCCACATGGCCAGCCTCATCGCCGCGCAGGGGCTGGCCGGCGGCGCGGCCGGGGTCGCCCCGGGCGTCGAGCTCATGCCGCTCAAGGTGCTGGACCACGAGAACGTGGGCACCGAGCTGGACGTGGTGGAGGCCATCTACTGGGCCACGATCCGCGGGGCGGACGTCATCAACCTGAGCCTCAGCTTCTGGCCCGACTACCTGCCCAGCGAGGCCTTGCTCGGCGCCTTGGACTTCGCCGCCGACCACGGCGTCGTGCTGGTCGGCGCGGCCGGGAACCTGGGCCTGGGCGAGGTGAGCTGGCCGGCGGCCAGCCCCGAGGTCATCGCGGTGGGCGCCGGCTGCCTGCGGGCCGACGGCGGGCTCGAGCTCGCGCCGTACAGCAACCGCGGCCTGGGCGTCGATCTCATCGCGCCGGGGGGATGCCTGGACCGCGACGTCGACGGCGACGGCCGGGTGGACGGCCTCGTCGGCGAGGCGCCGGTGATCAGCGTCAACGGCCTGCCGGTGCATGGATCGAGCGAGCTGGTGCTGTGGTCGGGCACCAGCCAGGCAGCCGCGGTGGTCAGCGGGGCGGCGGCCCGCCTGCTCGCGGCCGGGGCCGCGCCCGAGCAGGTCCGCGCGCTGCTCCGCGGGGGGCTCGCCGCCGACGTGCTGGGCGGGGACGCCGACGCGCACCTGCTGGCCGGCGCGGGCGGCGGTCGATTGCAGGTCGGGGCTGCGTTGGAGGCGGCGCTCCTCGATCACAGTGGCGCTGACGGTGTTCTGGGCGCGCTGCTTCCGGTGCTGCAGGTGGACGCTGGCGGGCGCACCACCGCCGCGGTCTATGGGTCCGCTGTGGATCGGGTGACCGGTGCCCCCTTAACCGGGGTGGAGCTGTGGGTGCGGGTGGCCGATGGCGTCGGCGGCACGGCATCCCTCCGCTGCACCACCGACCGGCAGGGGGGCTGCGCGGTGGGGGTCGAGGCGCTGGGCGGGGGCGCGGCAGAGAGCTGGACCTTCGAGCTGCAGGCGGTCACCCACCGGGACGGCGCGGTGTCGCGGCCCGCGGCGGCGCTGTTCGGGCACGACGGCCTCGCGGTGCTGTCGGCCGCCACCGCCGACGAGGGGCTGCGGGGCGAGGTCCTGGCCCTGGCCTGGGCGGCGGGCACCGACCCGGTCTACGGCGAGGTGGCGGCGGCCTGGTCCTTCATCGACCTCGCGGCTGGCGTGGATCGGCTGCCCCGGGCTGTGCTCGCGACGCAGGCGGCGGTCGAGGCGCTGGGCGAGATCGAGGCGGCGGCCCTCCCGGCGTCCCGCGGCGGGGTCCAGTCCGACCTCATCGAGGTCGACCTGCTGCGGATCGACGGGTCCGGGCTCTCGACCAGCCCCATCGGCTACACCACCCTGCCCGTCGTGGGCCTGCGCGTGCGAGAGCTGTCCGGCGGACCGATCGCCGCGCACCCCTCCGACCTGCACACCGCCGGCGGATCGGGGCTGTCGACCAGCCCCATCGGCTACGCGCCCATCGATCTCGGTCGAGGGACGCCGGTCGGAGACGGACGGGTGGACCTTGTCCTGGGGGAGCGTGTCGCGGCAGGCGGCTGGCGGTCCCGTGGAGGCCAGGGCGCGGGGGATCTGTTGCCGGTGCTCGGACTGCCCCGCGCAGAGGCGCCGGCGCTCGCCGGCAGCTCGGCCGACGGCGCGATCGCCTTCGGTCCCTGAGCGGGCCGCGGGTCGGGATCCGGCCTTTTGCTCGGGAGGCCCCGTTCCGATGGAGAGAGGGTCCCTCCTCCGCCCACGCCCGCCGGAGCTCCCGATGAGCCCACTCCTCGCCCTCCTCCTGCTGCACCGCCCCGTCGCCGCCTCGGTGGGCGGCTGCGGTGACGGCACCATCTCTGGGGCCGAGGCCTGCGACGACGGCGCCGAGGTCGATGGCGACGGCTGCAGCGCGACCTGCGCGGTCGAAGAGGGGTGGGTCTGTGGGGCCCAGCAGCTCTCGTCGGGCACCGCCGAGCAGGTGACGCGGACCGCCGGCTGGCTGTACCTTGAGATCCCGAGCTGGGTGCCCTATGCGCCGCCCACGACGATCAAGACCTTGCCGCTCGACGGCGCCCCGTCGGTCTGGCTGCCCGGCCTGCCGTCGAACGCCGGCGCACACCAGCTCTACATCGGCACCAACTCCCTGCTCGACGACGACTACTTCGGCTTGAGCATCGGCCTCTCTCCGGGTGAGGTGAGCGCGGCCGACGCCGACTGGCTGCTGCTGAGCTGGAAGGGGGCCACCGAGACCGCCAACGGCCGGGTGGCCCAGCGGGGCCTGCGCCTCTCTCGGGTCATGGGCCCGACCAACCCCGACGACCTGTGGTCTCTGACCGGTACCGTCATGCCGGTGGCGGCCGGGCTGAGCCGCGGCGGCGCCGGGTGGGCGACCGAGACCAGCTACCTGGTCCGGGTCGAGCACACCGCGGATCGCCTGCGGATCTGGGTCGACGGCACCCTCGAGTTTGACGTGCTGGGCGCCACTCCGGTGGGTGGGCTGGGCATCTACTCCTTCTCGCAGCCCTATGTCTACGCGAGCATGCCCGACGCGACCGGCGCGAGCGTGTGCGGGACCGATGATCGCGACCAGGACAACGATCAGCTCACGGTCTGGGAAGAGCTCGGCGCAGGCACAGACCCCGACGACCAGGACACCGACGATGACTATTTGAGCGACGGCGCCGAGATCGCGCTCGGGACCGATCCGCTCGATCCCGACACCGACGGGGATGGTCTGTTCGACGGTGTCGAGCGCGAGGGGGGCTCGGACCCCCTCGACGGCGACACCGACGAAGATGGCCTCAGCGACGGTGATGAGGGCGGCTATGGCACCTCGCCCTCGCGCGCCGACACCGACGGCGACGGGCTGGCCGATGGGGTCGAGGTGCTGCTCGGGACCTCGCCGCTGCGCGCGGACACCGACGGCGACGGGCTAGACGACGGCGTGGAGCGGGCCAGCGGCAGCTCGCCCGTGCTCGCCGACACCGACGGGGACGGCCTCGGGGACCGGGGCGAGCGGGAGGCCGGCGGCGACCCGACCCGGGCCGACACCGACGGGGACGGCCTCGGGGACCGGGAAGAGGCCCAGGATCACCGCACCCTCGTCTACGACGCCGACACCGACGGGGACGGCCTCAATGACGGCGCCGAGGTGCTTTTTGGCAGCGATCCCCTCACTGGGGACGGGGACGGGGACGGGCTCAGCGACCCCGACGAGCGCGCGCTCGGCACCCTGCCGCGGCGGGCGGACACCGACGAGGATGGTCTGCTGGACGGTGAGGAGCGCGATCTGGGGTCCAACCCGCTGGCCCGGGACACCGACGCCGACGGGCTGATCGACGGGGAGGAGCGGCCCCACGGCCTCGACCCGCGGGTGCCCGACGCCGATGGGGACGGCCTGCTGGACGGCGCGGAGCTGCAGACCCACCGGACCGACCCCCTGGTCGCGGACACCGACGGCGACGCGTTGGGGGACGGCGAAGAGATCGCCGTGCATCGGACCGACCCCCTGCGGGACGACAGCGACAGCGACGGGCTTCTGGACGGAGCCGAGGTCCGTGTCCACCGGACCGCCCCGTCCCGGTGGGACACCGACGCCGATGGCCTGCGGGATGGCCTCGAGGTCGGACGGGCAGGGACAGACCCCTTGGCCGCGGACACCGACGGGGACGGCCTGCTCGACGGGGCGGAGCGCGCGGTCGGCCTCTCCCCGCTGCGGGCCGACACCGACTGTGATGGGCGGCAGGACGGCCGGGAGCGCGCCGATGGCACGGACCCGCAGCGGGCGGACGCGGACAATGACGGGCTGAACGACATGGACGAGCGGCGCGCCGGCACCGACCCCTCCGCCCGGGACACCGACGGCGACGGCCTCGACGATGGCGCCGAGCGCCGGGCTGCCACCGATCCCCTCGATCCCGACACCGACGGAGATGGCGTCGGGGACGCCGAAGAGCGCGCCCTGGGCATCGACCCCCTCGACCCGGACAGCGACGAGGACGGCCTGCTCGACGCCGAAGAGCTCGCGCTGGGCCTCGACGCCGGCCGGCCCGACGGTGACCTGGACGGGATCAGCGATCTGGAGGAGCTCCGGGTGCGCGGGACCGACCCGTGGCAGCGGGACACCGACGGGGACGGGGTCGATGATGGGGTGGAGGTGTATCTCTCCCTGACCGATCCGCTGGTCGCTGGGGAGGTGCCGCCGGTGCTCCCCGAGGGCGACACCGACGGTGACGGCTACACCGACGCGCAGGAGGCGCTCCTCGGCGCCGACCCCTCCCACCGGGACAGCGATCGCGACGGGCTGAGCGACGGGGCCGAGGCCCGCGCCCGGACCGAGCTGCTGCGCGGGGACAGCGACGGCGACGGTGTGCGCGACGGGGAGGAGCTGCGCCTCGGCCTGGACCCGCTCGATGCGGATCGAGACGGCGACGGGCTCACCGACGGCTGGGAGCTGCGGGTCAGCGGCACCCGGCCCGACCGGGCCGACACCGACGACGACGGCGTGCTGGACGATGAAGAGGCCGCGCGTGGCACCAGCGCGGTCCACGCCGACAGCGACGCCGACGGCCTGCTCGACGGCGAGGAGCTGGCGCTCGGCCTCGACCCGCTCGACCCCGACCCGGCCGGCGCGGGCTGCCCCGAGGGGCCGGCGCGGGACGGCCAGTGCAGCGGCGCCGATCCGGGCTGGGCCGATGATCTGGACCACCTCGTCGACGCCGACCGGGACGGGCGGGGCCTCGCCGCCGAGCTGGCCTTGGGCACCGACCCGCTGCGCGCCGACACGGACGGCGACGGCCTGCTCGATGGCTGTGAGCGGGCGGCGGGCGCCGAGCCCACCTTGGCCGACAGCGACGGCGACGGTCTGCTGGACGCTGAAGAAGAGGCGCTGGGCGCCGATCCGGCGCGGCGCGACAGCGACGGCGACGGGCTGAGCGACGCCGATGAGACCCAGGGCTTCTCGACCGACCCCACCTGGGCCGACTCGGACCACGACGGCCTCGCCGACGGCGAAGAGCTGCTGCTGGGAACCGATCCGACCGCGTGGGACACCGACGGCGACGGGCAAGCCGACGTGGTGGACGCCTTCGCCGTGACGCTGGGCCTCATCGGCAGCGACAGCGCCGAGGCCACGTGGCCGGGCAAGTCGGGCGGCGACGACAAGGACAGCGGGGACGCCGGTCTGGCCGGCAGCGGCGAGGAAGCGGCGCCCGCCCGCTACGAGCGGCCCGCGTCGATGCGCGGGGCGCCGGGCTGCGCGGCGGCGCCGGACCGCCCCGCAGGCCTCGGCGGGGTCATCATCGCCGCGATCAGCCTGCTGCTCGGCGTCTTGCGCCGCCGGCCTTGAGCGTTCGGCGGCTCAGAGCGCGGTGCAGCCCTCGGCGGCGAAGGCCGCGACCTCGGCGCCGACCGTGAAGCAGGCGCCGTCGGCCCGCCGCAGCAGCAGCCCGAGCTGGTCGAGGTCGGCGGCGCCGTAGCGGCTGTCGCCCACGCCAGGGGTGCCCGAGGTGTCGGGGCGCAGCAGCAGCTCAGCCGTGGGGGACGCGCCGTCGCAGCCCTTCGGCGCGGCCTCGACCCGGTGGCAGCGCGCCTCGACGCCGTCCTCGCGCAGCAGGCCGCAGGCCTCGGCGCTGTGCGGCGCGTCGGCGCGGGCCAGCGCGAGGTCGAAGGCGCCGCCGCCCTCGATCTTGACCCGCAGGCCATCGCCATCGACGAGCACGCGCACCGTGGGGTCGGCGGCCATCGCCGGCGCGGGGGTCGCGAAGCCCGAGTCGCCCCACCACCAGCCGGTGTCCGCCGCGCCCTCGCTGATGTTGAGGACGAAGTCGCCGTAGGCGGTCTCGCTGTAGCCATCCAGCGCGATGATCACGACGTCGCCGCGCCGGAAGGTGCCGCTGAGCTGCGAGGACAGGCCATAGACGCTGTCGTCGTTGCAGCCGAGGATCGCGCCGTCGCAGCCGCCCAGGTACAGCGTCAGCATCGTGTCGAAGGTGCTGCCGTTGGTGTCGAAGGTGTAGGCGCCGTCGGCGGGCGCGCTCCACCAGTAGAGCAGGTCTTCGCCGGCGCCGGCGCGGTAGCTCCACCCGGTGTCGGCGCCGCCCTCTTCGCCGCAGTAGGCGTGGTCGTCGCCCATGCCGCTGTTGGTGCCCGCCGCGACCGCCGGCCCCACCGCGCTGCCGAGCCAGGTGTCGGCGCACTCAAGATCGGCGGGCGGCCGGTCCTCATCGGGCACATCCCCGCCGCTGTCCTCATCGACCTCGGCTGGTGTCGGGTCAAAAAGTGCCTGCGAGGCGGTCTTGTACGGCAGGGGGACGAGGCCGCCGCAGCCGGTGAGGGCGACGAGGGCGAGGGAGCTCAACAGCGTGCGCACGGGCGGCCTCCAGCGGCTGCACTCTGCCACGCCGCGGGCCGCTCCGCACGCGGACGCCGCGGTGCCCGGGGCGGTCCTGGCGCTGCGGGCGGGCCTCGACCCGCCGATCAGCCCCGGGGGAGCCTGCGGATCAGCGCCTCGGCCAGCAGTCCGGCGGTCTCGGGCCCGTGCCGCAAGAACAGCGAGGGCTCGACCAGCTCGAGCTCCATCAGCCGCGGCTGGCCGTCGGCGTCCCGCAAGAAGTCGACGCGGGCGTAGAGGAGCGGGCGCGCAGGATCGACGAGCTGGGCCTGCGCGACGCCGATCACGGCCTCGCCCAAGGCCCGCTCATCGGCCGTGAGCGCGTAGGGCTCGTCGCGGGCGCCCCAGTCGTCCTGCACCCGCCAGTCGCCCGGCTTGGGCACCTTGCGCACGCCGTGCGCGTAGGCGCCGTCGATCCACAGGCCGCTCATCTCGCCGACCGACTCGACGCCCTCGAGGTAGGGCTGCAGCATCATCGCCCCCGCGGCGAGGGCCCCGCGCAGGGCGGAGCGGGCCGCGTCGCCGTCGGTCGGGCCGAAGCGGGCGGTGCGGACCGCGTTCGCGCCGACCACCGGCTTCATGAAGCCGCGGCTCCAGCCGCGGGCGCGCAGCACGTCGACCGGATCGACGTCCTCGTCGGGCTCCACCCAGACCGTCTCGGGCAGCGGCAGCCCGGCGGCCTCGAGCTGGCGCAGGTAGCGCTTGTCGGTGTTCCACCGAATGATCTCGGGCGGGTTGAGCAGCAGCGTGCGGGCGGCGCAGGCCTCGGCCCAGGCGACGAACTCGGCGCGCCGGTGGTGGTAGTCCCAGGTGGTGCGCACCAGCGCGGCGGCGAAGCCCGCCCAGTCGACCGCGGGGTCGTCCCAGGCGACGGTCACGAAGGCCTGGCCCCGGTCGTGCAGCGCGGCGCGGAGGTGGGCGTCATCGTCCTCGTGGTCGGGCTTGTCGGCGCAGCTCACCAAGGCGACGGGGAGAGGGGAGGGGTGCCAGCGGTCGGTCATGGGCGCTCCGGTTGCGCGGACGGTTAGCCTGCGCCCCCCGCCTCGGCCGCCCGAAGCTCCTGGGGTGGAGTCGATGTGAATAGCCTGACTGACGCTGTCTTGGCCCTGTCCTCTACCCAGGGTCCCTGGATGGACGTCGAGCGCCGCGCCCCGGCCCGCGACCACGCCGCGGCGCTGTGGGCCTGGGATGGCCTGCCCCTGCTGGTGCCCGATCCGGCGCTGTTCGCGGCGCGGCACCTCGGCGTCGGGCCGGGCCTGGTGCGCCACGAGCCGCTGCCGGTCGACGCGCCCGACGGCTTGAGCCCCCACCTGCCGCCGGCCGCGCGCCTCGCCGGGGCGCCTGACGGGCTTTTTGGTCCCGCGACGCTGGCCGAGGGCGCCGATCCCGCCGCGGTCTGCGCGGCCTGGGGGGTCGATCTGGCCCCCGACGGCCCGGCGGTCGATGCGGGCTGCGGGCTCGGCGTGGTCGCCCGGCGCATGGCCCTCGCGGTGGCCGCGGGGGATCGCGAAGGCCCGGTGCTGGCCTTTGATCGCTCGCCGGCCATGGTCCGCCTCGCCCGGAGCAGCGTGCACGACGGCGCTTCGGTGGCCTTCGCCCCGCGCTCGCGCCGCGAGCTGGCGCCCTTTGGTCCGGCCCTGCCGCCCCTGCCGGCCGGGGCGGTCGAGTGGGCGGTGGGCGACGCGCTGCGCC
>JBJONS010000213.1:0-4722 GCA_046051725.1 Pseudomonadota bacterium
GCCGATTCTGGCGGAGATGCCCCGGATCTTTCGCAAGCTCGCTCAGGGTGAAATTGAGCGAGAAGAGGCGCTGCGTCAGATGGACGTTGCCCAGCATCTTCAGGCTTCGTCCGTTGCCACCGCAATGGAACGGGTCATCGACGATGACGCAGGAGTCGAGGCGCCGAGTGAGACGCCCTTGCCAGCCACCCAGCAAGACTTGGCGTACTGGTGCCTGCAGCATCCTGCACCTGGCATGAACATCCGGAGTGTTCCAGAGCCCGGCGGTCAGACGTTGGGCTCCGATGGCGCAGCGAGTTGCCTCGCGATCTCGTGGCCGTTCGCACCCGGGCACCTGGGGGTCAGCGCAACGGAGGAGTTGTTCGCGACCTTTAGCGGCGAGCTCGCTGACAGGCATCCGCCCACCGGGCCGACCACTGACGCGAGCGGTATTGAGCAGCCAGGGCGTGAGGGCGTTCGCCTACTGACTTGGGGTGACCCGTATTTGGTGGCGTGGTTAGAGTCGCATTGCAAATATTAGCGGACACAACGGACATGATCATCATTGGCCACCCATTGCGAGGCGGCCAGGGTGGCGCAGACGGCGCAGACGGCGCGACCAACGGGGCGCCCACCACGCCGATCATCCAGCTCTGGCCGGGCGACGCGACCACCGAAGACGCGCTCTACGTCGTGGTGGCCGGCGGGGCCGAGGACCCCGACGGCGACGAGGTCACGATCCTCTACGTGTGGAGCCGGGACGGCGAGGTCCAGCCCGCCTGGACCGAAGACCTCGTGCCCCCCTCGGCCACCACCAAGGGCGAGCGGTGGTCGGTCGAGGTCAGCGCCACCGACGGAAGCAACGTGTCAGCGGGCGTTGTGGCCGAGGTGATCATCGCCAACGCCCCGCCTGAAGACCCCGAGGTCGAGCTGCGGCCGGCGACGCCCGCGCCCGGCGAGGCGCTGGAGTGCGCGCTGCGCAGCCCCAGCGTCGACCCCGACGGTGACCCGGTCATCTACACCGTCACCTGGCAGGTCGATGGGGTGGACTTCGGGGGCGCGATCGACGGCGCCCTGCCCGGCGACACGGTGCCGGTGCGGACCACCCAGGACGGCGAGGCGTGGACCTGCACCATCACCGCCGCCGACGCCGAGGGCGACCGGGGCGTGGGCGAAGACAGCGTGGTGGTTGATATTCCCTGCGGTTCGGGCCTCGAGAGCTTCAGCGCCGGCGGCCTCGGTTTTGTGGAGCTCTGCCCCACCACCTTCGACATGGGCTGCACGCCCGGCCAGGTCGACTGCGGCCCCGACGAGTCGCCCGTCCGCCCCGTGACCTTGACCTACGGCTACTTCTTGAGCCACACCGAGGTCACCCAGGGCGCGTTCTCGTCCTTGATGGGCTACAACCCGGCGGAGTACGAGGGCTGCGGTGAGGCCTGCCCGGTCGAGAGCTTGACTTGGCACCAAGGCGCCGCGTTTGCCAACGCGGTCTCGGCCGCCGAGGGCCTCGAGCAGTGCTACAGCTGCCGCGGGTCGGGGGCCTCGGTCGGCTGCAGCGTGATCGTCGAGCCCGCAGAGTGCGCCGGCTACCGCCTGCCCACCGAGGCCGAGTGGGAGGCCGCCGCCCGCTGCGGCCAAGACCTGCCCTACGCCGGCAGCGACGAGGTGGCCCTGGTGGGCTGGACCGATCGCGCCGAGACCCCCGGCACCTTCGAGGTGGGCCTGCTGGCCGACAACCCCTGCGGCTTGGCGGACATGACCGGCAACGTGTGGGAGATGACCCACGACTGGTATGACAGCGCGGCCTACGCCAGCGGCGCCGTCAGCGACCCGACGGGGCCGGCCACCGGTGACGACAAGGTGGTGCGGGGCGGCAGCTGGGCATCCGAGGCCTACCGTTCGCGGGTGGCGTCCCGGGGCTACAGCGCCGATGACGCGGTCTACGCCGACCTCGGCCTGCGCCTCGCCCGCACCGCCCCCTGAGCGCGGCCATCCCTCACCGGGCGGCCACGACCCCCCGCCCGTACACCCACCCGCGGCGGGTCAGCCACTTCTCGACCTCGACCGCGCAGGGGACGATGAGGCTGAGCCCCACGCAGGCCGCCAGCTCGCCCGCCGAGAGGGCCTGGGTCTTGAGAAGGGGCTGCAGCGGCGGCGCGTAGACCACCGCGAGCTGCAGCCCCACGCTCAGCAGCACCGCCGCGAGCAGCGGCCGGTTGGTCCCGAGGCCGAGCGTCCAGAGGGGGGTGCGCTCGCTGCGGATCGCCAGCACGTGGCCCAGCTGGGACAGCGTCAGCACGGTGAAGGCCATCGTCTGCCCGTGGGGGTCGCCGCGCTGCCAGGCCCAGGCGTGGACGGCGAGGGTCAGGCCGCCGATGAGCAGGCCGACCCAGACGGCGTGCTGCCACAGGCCGTGGGCGAAGACGCCCTCGGCGGGCGGCCGCGGCGGGCGCTGCATCAGGCCCGGCTCGGCCGGCTCGGCGGCCAGCGCGAGGCCGGGCAGGCCGTCGGTGATGAGGTTCACCCAGAGGATGTGGATGGGCAGCAGGGGGATCGGCAGGCCGAGCAGGGGCGCGGTGATGAGGGCCCACAGCTCGCCGGCGTTCCCGGTCAGCGCGTAGCGGATGAAGCGCCGCAGGTTGTCGTAGATGCGGCGCCCCTCGCGCACCGCGCCCACGATGGTGGCGAAGTTGTCGTCCATCAGCACCATGTGGGCCGCTTCGCGCGCCACGTCGGTGCCTCCGCGCCCCATGGCCACGCCGATGTCGGCCTGGCGCAGCGCCGGCGCGTCGTTGACGCCGTCGCCGGTCATCGCCACCAGCTCACCTTGGGCCTGCAGGGCCCGCACCACGCGGATCTTCTGCTCGGGCGCCATCCGGGCGTAGACCTGCACCTCGCCGACCTGCGCGGCGAGCGCGGCGTCGGACAGGCCGTCGAGGTCGGCGCCGGTCCGCACGACGCCCCCAGGGCGCAGCAGCCCCAGGCGGCGGGCGATGGCGGTGGCGGTGGCGGGGTGATCTCCGGTGATCATGACCACCCGCACCCCGGCCGTCTCACAGAGGGCGAGGGCCTCGTTGACCTCGGCGCGGGGTGGGTCGAGCAGGCCCACCAGGCCCACGAGCCCCAGCCCCGACTCGACCTCGGGCCCCAGGGTGGCCGGCCCGGCGGCGGGCGCCGGCGCGCGCCGGGTGGCGATGGCGAGCACGCGCAGCCCGGCCCGGCCCATCTCGTCGGCCGCCTGCAGGACCGCCGCGGGGTCGAGGGGCGCGGGTCCGTCGGCGCCCAGCTGGTGGCTGCAGACCTCGAGCACCCGCTCGGGGGCGCCCTTGGTGAAGATGACCACCTGATGGTCCATCTGGTGGACGGTCGACATCCGCGATCGCTCGGACGAGAAGGGCAGCTCGCCCACCCGCGGCGCGGCGGCGGCGGCCGCGGCGGGGTCCCTCCCTGCGGCCGCGGCGGCCTCAAACAGGGCGATCGCGGTCGGGTCGCCCAGCAGCGCGCCCGATGCGCCCCGCCGCACGTCGGTGCACAGGGCCAGCGCGTCGAGCAGCGCCGCGCCCGCCGCGCCCTGGGGGGCCCCGCCGTCGGCCAGCGCGCCGTGGGCCGTCGTCCACCGCTCGACCACCCGCATCCGGTTCTCGGTGAGGGTGCCGGTCTTGTCGGTGCAGATCACGGTGACCGATCCCAGGGTCTCGACCGCGGAGAGCCGGCGCACCAGCGCCTGGTGCCCGGCCATGGTGCGCGCGCCGATCGCCAGCGAGGCGGTGAGCACCGCCGGCAGCGCCTCGGGGATCGCCGCCACCGCGAGCGAGAGCGCGGTCAGGAACATCTGCAGCGGCGGCTCGCCCCGGGTGAGCCCCATGCCGAAGAAGACGACACAGAGGCCAATCACGCCGATGGCGAGGCGGCGCCCGAAGGCCGCCAGCCGCCGCTGCAAGGGGGTGTCGTGCACCTCGGCCCCCCGCAGCAGGGCGGCGATGCGGCCGAGCTCAGTGGTGGCGCCGGTCGCGATCACCAGCCCGAGCCCCCGCCCGTGGGTCACCAGCGTGCCGCGAAAACCCATGTTCCGCTGGTCGCCGAGGGGCAGGGCCGCCGCGGGCAGGGCCGCGGTGCCCTTCTCGACCGGCGCCGACTCGCCGGTCAGCGTCGACTCGTCGACCCGCAGCTCGACCGCCTCGATCAGGCGCAGGTCGGCGGGCAGCATGTCGCCGGCCTCGAGGCGCACCACGTCGCCGGGGACCAGCCCCTCGGCGGCCACGACGTGGACCGCGCCGCCCCGCCGCGCCCGGGCGGTGGGCGCCCCGAGCGCGTGCAGGGCCGAGAGCGCGGCCTCGGCCCGGTGCTCTTGGACGAAGCCCAGCGCCGCGTTCAACACCACGATCACGGCGATGGTGACGGCGTCCTCGGGCTCGCCGAGCAGCCCCGCCACCACCGCCGCGCCGATCAGCACGAGCACCATGAAGTCGGTCAGCTGGTCGAGCACCATGCGCAGGGCGCCGCGCCGGGGCGCCTGCGGCAGCGTGTTGGGCCCCGCGGTCTGCTGCCGGCGCAAGAGCTCTTCGGCGCCGAGCCCGGCCGACAGCTCGACGCCGAGCTGCGCCGCGGCCTCGTCGGGGGCCAGCGCCCACCACGGGGGCCCGGTCAAGCCCGCGGGCCAGGCCCGGCCGCCGGCCGGCGGGGACGGGCGTCCCGCGCTCGGGTAGGGTCGGGGCGCGTCCCGTCGGCGCGCTCGGCTGTCTC
>JBJONS010000214.1:0-13390 GCA_046051725.1 Pseudomonadota bacterium
GCCAGGGCGTCCGAGCGGCCGCGCCGCGCCTCGTCGGCGAGCCGCACCAGCAGACCAAAGGAGCGGGGATCCTCCGGCATCGCGCGGGCCATGGCCGCCGCCGCGTCGATCTCGCCGACCCCCACCAAGGCGGCCGCGGTGGCCCCGAGCAGGCCCGGGCCCGCTGGGCAGCCCGCGGCGAGCGCGCGCCGCCCCTCGCGGGCCGCCGAGACCAGATCACCGCGCTGCAGGTGCAGCTCAGCGATCACCTCACAGGCGAGGTGCAGCGGGCGCGGCCCGGCGGTGGCCGCCTGCAGGTCCTCGGCCGCGCCGTCGAGCGCGCCCCGCTCCCGCCGGTCGAGGGCACGGCCGGCGTGGGTGTAGGGGTTGGGGTGCCGGGCGACCGCAGCCTCCCAAAATGGCCCGTCAGAAGCCCATCCCGGCAGCGCGGTCGCGCTGAGCGCCGCGAGGGGCAGGGCGAGGGCCGCCGCGAGGGCCGCGGTCGGGCGGGGCGCCAGCCAGCGATCCGCCGCCGCTGCCGCCGCGAGCGCCAGGCCCGCGAGCGGCAGGTGGTGGTAGCGCAGGCCCACCAAGCCGAGCGCGCCGACCGCGAGGCTGGCCGGCACATAGGCCAGCGCCGCGGCGCCGATCCCCCGCAGCGCGGCGGCCTTGCCGGCCAGCCCGACGCCCAGAAGGCCCACCCCGAGCAGCAGCGCCGGCAACCCAGACGGCGCCGGGCTCCACGCGAGGTGCTCGCCCGGGTGCAGCCCCAGCGGCAACAGCAGGTCCCGCGCGCTGATCTGGACGAGCGTGGGCAGCACCTCGAGGGCGTCAACGGGCCCGGCCGGGGGAGCCCCGACCCCCGCCAGCAGCCGGAGCAGCGCCGCCAGCCCCACGCCAAGGGCGGCGGCCCCGGCCGCCCGCGGCCCGCTGGCCAGCAGCAGGATGACCGGTAGCAGCGCGCCCTGGTCTTTGGCCAGCGCGGCGAAGAGGCCCAGCCCGGCCAAGCCCGCCGCTCCCCGTGCCCCCGCCGGCGCGCCGCGGGCGAGCGCCCAGAGGCTGGCTGCGCTGAGCATCAGGTCGGGGCGCGCGCTGATCCAGACCACCGGCTCGACCTGCAGCGGGTGGAGCGCGAAGATCCCGAGCGCGAGGCCCCGGGCGGCCGGGCCCAGGCCCTCGCGCCGCGCCCATGCGTCGAGGCCGGCCACGGCGATGAGGTGCCAGAGCAGGCTGTGGAGGTGGCCCAGCGCCGGCGCCGCCTCGCCGGCCAGCGCGCGCTCGACCCACAGCGCCCCGAGCAGCAGCGGGCGAAAGTAGCCCGCGCCCTCGCCGTCGGCCGCGAGCCCCGCTTGCGCGAGATCGACGCCCAGCACGGTGTCCCACGCGACTGGCGCCCCCACCGGGGGCAGGGCCGCCACCAGCATCACGTCGTCCCACACGAGGCCGGCGCCGACCGCGGGGGCGAAGACGAGCAGGGTCAGCAGCCCGGCGGCGACCAGCGGACGGCGGATCCAGGCGGGGCCCGCGTCCGGGTCGGGGCCGGCGCTCACCCGGGCTCCGCCGGGCTGGCCAGCGCCGAGAGCGCAGGATCGCTGGGCCACTTGCGGCGGGCCGCGTCGAGGTGACGCTGGGCCGCCTCGGCCTCCCCCCGCTCGAGCAGGCCCGCCACCAGCACCGCCGCCGCCATCGCCGTCTGGGGCTCGCGGGAGGGCGGCGCGAGCACCCGGCGGACCCGGGCCCGCGCCGCCGCAGGGGCCGCGAGCGCGTCGAGGCGGGCGAGGCAGCGCTCGGCCAGCGCCCGGCGGCCGAGGGAAGCGGCCTCGACCGCGATGATCTCGAGCCCGACCGGGTGATCCCAGACCCGCTCGAGCGCCCGGTCCTCCTCGGCCTCGACCGCAGCCGGGCCCGCCACCTTGGCCCGGCTGAGCGCCGCGCGGGCCTGGCTGAGGCGCACGCTGCGCAGCAGCCGCGGGGACAGCGCCACCACGAGCCCCAGCGCGAGGGCCGCCCCGAGCCACGGCGGCGTCGGGAGGCCGGCCGCGGCGAGCTGATCGCGCAGGGCGCCAAAGAGCGCGGACAAGAGCTGCTGGAGGGGCTGCATGCGGGGCCTCAGGCGCGGGGGACCGGCCCGCCATCGGCACGGCAGTGTCCACGGTCAAGCGCACCCACACCTGGACACGGAACCGCGCCCCAGGCCCGCCTGCGCGCGGTAACCTGCGACCGGAGGTCGGATGAAGCCCCCCACCCGCCGCGCCCTCGCCCTGCTCGTGCTCTCGGCCTGCTCGACCGACTACGGCGTCTCGGCCAAGCCCGATCCAGAGCCGGGGGGCGGCCCGACCCCGCTCGACCTCGGCCCGCCCGAGAGCAGCGGCAGCACCTCGACCACCCCGCCCTGTGAGGCGGCGATTGACGTGCCTGACGCGGTCACGGTCAACGAGGCCTGCGCTATCGAGGTGGCCGAGGGCGGCCTCAACGCCACGCTCGAGTGGGAGCTGCCGACCTTCTCGAGCTTCGGCGAGTACAACCAGATCCTCATGGCGCCGCTGGTGGCCCAGCTCACCGACGACAACGGCGACGGGGTCGCCGACGCCGCGGAC
Organism: Pseudomonadota bacterium; assembly: GCA_046051725.1. GTDB lineage: Bacteria > Myxococcota_A > UBA796 > UBA796 > UBA2385 > JAEUKK01. The sequence goes on from JBJONS010000214.1 coordinate 2,577, forward strand.
GTGCCCGACATCGTGGTGGTGACCGACGACGAGGGCCAGCGCCAGACCAAGCGCGGCGTGCTGCGCTGGATCCCCGGCGATGGCACCGGCTCGGGCGGGGCGATCCAGCGGGTCGACCGCACCATCGGCGACCTCGAAGAGCAGATCTACCCCTACCGCTACAGCAACGCGGCGGTCGCCGATCTCGACGGCGACGGCCGGCCCGAGATCGTCGCCATCGTCGAGGTGGTCAGCGGCGGCATCGGCGGCGGCGAGGCGCCGCCCGCCCCTGAGCCCGGCGAAGAGCCGCCCCCTGAAGACGTGCCCGTCTCGCCCGGCCTGCCGGTGGCCGGGGATGACGCCGGTCCGGTCTGCTTCGCGGCGGCCTTCCGCCTCGACAACACCGTGGCCTGGGTCGCTGCCGCCGAGCTGACCTGCGGCGGGCACGCGCCGGCCATCGCCGACCTTGAGGGCGACGGCGTGGTCGAGGTCGTCGTCGGCAACACCATCATCAACGGCGAGGACGGCGCGGTGCTCGCGGTCGGCGAAGGCGGCGTGGGCGCCTACGACTGGCACCCCGAGGTCGGCTGGCACGCGGTGCCGATGGACCTCAACGACGACGGGCTGATGGAGGTGGTGACCGGCCGCACCATCTACAGCTACGACGGCACGATGCGCTGCGACTTCGGGGATGACGCGCTGGACGGCTTTGTCAGCATCGCTGACTTCGACCTCGACGGCATGGGCGAGGTGGTCAGCGTGGGCGACACCACCGCGCGGGTCTTCGATCACAATTGCGTGGTGAGCGCGACCTTCGCGCTGGTCGGTGAGGGCAACGGCGGCATGCCGACCATCGGCGACTTCGACCAGGACGGCACGCCCGAGATCGGCATCCCGACCGGCACCGCCTACGCGGTCTACGAGGCCGACGGCACGGTGGTCTGGGCCGCGACGGTGGTGGACGGCAGCAGCGCGGTCACCGGCTCGGCGGCCTACGACTTTGAAGGAGACGGGCAGCTCGAGGTCGTCTACGCCGACGAGCAGCGCGTGACCATCTACGACGGCACCACGGGTGAGGTCCGCTACAGCTCGGACCGCCACGCGAGCCGCACCCTCCACGAGCTGCCGACGGTCGCCGACGTCGACGGCGACGGCGAGGCCGAGATCATCATCCCCAACGGCGGCGGCCACGCGTCTGAGAACAAGACCGGGCTGTGGGTGCTCGGCTCCGATGACGGCAGCTGGATGCCCGGCCGCATGCTCTGGAACCAGCACGCCTACAGCATCACCAACATCAACGACGACCTGTCGGTGCCCGCGCCCGCCGCGCCCAACTGGCCGGCCTACAACACCTTCCGCAGCGGCAGCCTGCTGCCGAGCACCTCGGGCGAGGCCGCCGACGCGGTGGGCCTGGCCGACGTCTGCCTCGACGAGTGCGAAGACAACGTGCTCGTCGTCTATGTGCGCGTGGGCAACGGCGGCATGGGCGCGCTGCGCACCGGACTGCCGGTCTCGGTCTACGCCCAAGACGTGGCCGGCTACCGCACCTTCCGCACGAGCACGGTGGTGGACGGCTTCATCGACCCCGGCGAGACCTCGGCGCTCATCCGCCTCGAGGTCGACTGGACCGGCTACAACGGCCAGGACGTGGTGGTGGTCGTCGATGACGACTGGGGCCTCAGCGTGCAGCCCGAGTGCGACGAGACCAACAACGAGCTGCTGATCAGCAACCCGCCCTGCCTGGGCGAGGAGTGAGCTCCGCGCCCGCAGGCGGCGCACGGCTGCCGCTGACGCCCACGCTGCGCCTCGACCTGCTGCCGGTCGGCGCCGACAACTACGCGCTGCTGCTGCTCGACGACGAGGCGTCCGCCGCCCTGCTCGTCGACAGCCCCGCGGCGGCGCCGGTCTTGGCCCACCTCGGCGCCACCGGTCATCGCTTGGTCGCCGTGCTGAACACACATCACCACGGTGATCACATCGGGGCGAACGCCGGGCTGCGGGCGGCGACCGGCTGTGCCCTGTGGGGCGCGGCGGCCGACGCCCACCGGATCCCCGGCCTCGACCGCCAGCTGCGGGAGGGGGACGAGGTCTGGCTCGGCGCGCACGCCCTGCAGATCTGGGCGCTGCCCGGCCACACGACCGGCCACCTCGCGGCGGTCTCGGCCGACCTGGCGCTCTGTTTTTGTGGAGACACCTTGTTCTTCGCGGGCTGCGGGCGCCGTTTTGAAGGCGACGCGGCCACCCAGTGGGCGAGCCTGCAGCGCCTCGCCGCCCTGCCCCCGGCCACCCGGCTCGCCTGCGCCCACGAGTACAGCGCGGCGAACCTGCGCTGGGCCCGCGGGCTGCTGCCCAGCGACCTGGCCCTGGCCGCCGCCGAGGTCGAGGTCCAGGCAGCCCGGGCCGCGGGCCGCCCGACCGTGCCGACCACCGTGGGGGCTGAGCTGCGCCACAACCTCTTCCTGCGGGCCGGCGAGCCGGCGGTCGCCGCCGCGGTGGGCTGCGCGGGCCGCCCCCCCGCCGAGGTCTTCGCCGCCCTGCGCGCCCACAAGGACGCCGCATGAGCCGCCGCCCCCTGTGGGCCGCCGCCCTCGGGCTCGGCTGCTCGGCCGCCCCGGGCGCCAAGGGGCCGCGGTCCGCCGGCGACGACTCCGCGGCGACCACCCCCGACACCGCCGAGGACCGCCCCGCCGAAGAGCCCGCGCCCCGCGGCCCGGTGGCCCTGGCCTGGCCCCTGCTCGAGCCGGCCGCCTTCGGGAGCACGCTCTACGTCGACCACGACCCCGAGGTCCAAGAGGACACCCCGCTCGGGCGCACCCGCTGCCTCGACCACGCCGGCCGGGCCTTCCCCCACTGCTACGACGAGCACGACGGCACCGACTACATCCTCGTGGGCGGCTTCTCGGCGATGGACGCGGGCAGCCAGCCCGTGGTGGCGGCCGCCGCCGGGCAGGTGGTGTCCGCCGAGGACGGCCACTACGACCGCTGCCGCGCCTCGGCCGAGACCGGCGACGTGGACTGTGATGGCCACCCGATCATCGCCAACCACGTCATCCTCGAGCACCAGGGCGAAGATGGCGCCCGGTACCGCACCCTCTACTGGCACCTCGCCCAAGGCAGCGTCCTGGTCGATGTCGGCCAAGAGGTCGAGGCCCTGACCCCGCTGGGCCTGGTCGGCAGCAGCGGCTATTCGTCGATGCCGCACCTTCACTTTGAGCTGCAGGACGCCAATGCGGTCGTGCTCGACCCCTACGCGGGGACGCGCTCGCAGCCCGAGAGCTGGTGGTGCGCCCAGGGCGCGCTCGACGCCGCGCCGGGCCCCTGCGGCTGACCTGTACAGGCTTGCACCCACCCGCCCGTACAGTTACCAGGGCGCATGTTCCGCTACCTCGTCGCCCACCTCCCTGGCTTCCGCCTTGAGCGCTGCGGCTGGTCCGCCGAAGACGCCGTGGTGCTCGCTGATGATGACCGCAGCGCGCTGCGGGTCTGCGCGGCCAGCCCGCCCGCCCTGGGCGTCGGCGTCCGGCCCGGCATGACCGTGGCCGAGGCCCGGGCCTTGCTGCCGGCCCTGCAGGTCGAGCGCCTCGACGCCCCCGCCGAGCAGCTCGACCTTGAGGCGCTCGCCGAGCAGCTCGTGCGCATCAGCCCGACGGTCGGCGCGCTCCCGCCCGACGCGGTGGTCGCCGAGATCAGCCGCGCCGGGCCCAGCGCCGCGCGCCTGCTCGACCCGCGGCTCGCCGAGCTTGAGCTGATGGCCCGGCTGCGCCGGCAGCTCGAGGGGCTCGGCCACCGCTGCCAGCTCGCGGTAGCCGACGACCCCACCACCGCGCTGACCTGCGCCACCTGGGCCGCGGGTGACCTGCTGGTGACCCCGGGCGGGGCCTCGGCCGCGCTGGCCCCGCTGCCGCTCGAGGCGCTGGGCCTGCCCGACGCCGAGCTGTCGCTGCTCCAGGCCCTGGGTCTGCAGACCGTGGGCGACTTCGCGGCCCTGCCGGGGGGCGCCATCGCCGGCCGCCTCGGCCCGGCGGGGGTGGCGGGGCACGCCCTCGCCCGCGGCGCCGGCCCGCGCGGCGCCCTGCAGGCCTGGGGGGCGGTCGGCCCCTTGGTGGTGTCGCGGGATCTGCCCGACCCCGTGGTCGAGGTCGACGCGCTGCTCTTCGTCCTCAACGGCCTGCTGCGCGAGGCCGCCTCGCTGCTGGCCGCTGAAGGCCAGGCCGCAGCCGAGCTGGTGGTCGACTTTGGGCTGAGCGGCGGGCTCCAGCAGCAGCTGCGGCTGCGGCTGGGCCGGCCGAGCCGCGACCCGGCCCACATGCTGCGCCTGCTCCGCCAGCGGATGGAGCGGCTGAGCCTCCGCGCGCCGGCCGAGCGCCTGCAGGTCGAGCTGCCCGATCCCCAGCCCTTCAGCGGCCGGCAGCGCGACCTGCTCGATCCCCACCGCGGCGGCGAAGCGGTGGGCGACGTGGTGGCCGCCCTGCTCGACGCGATGGGGCCCGACAGCGTGGGGGTGGCCCGGCTCGCCGACCGGCACCGGCCCGAGGCGGCCTGGGCGCTCGGGGCCCCCGGCCGGTGGCCCGCCGCCCTGCGCGAGGCCGAGGCGCAAGACCCGGCCGCCGCCTGGGCCGGGCACCAGCCCGCACCCCCGCCGCTGCGGCCCGCGCTGCTGATCGAGCCGCCGATCGCCATTGAGGTCCGGGTCGGCCGCTGGGGCCGGCCCGAGGCGGTGCACCACGAGGGGCGCTGGCAGCCGCTGCGCGCGGCCCACGGCCCCGAGCGCCTCGCCGGCGAGTGGTGGGCGCCGGTGGCCTTCACCCGCAGCTACTGGCGGGTCGAGCTGTGGGACGGCCGGGGCGCCTGGGTCTACGCCGAAGACGGCCGCTGGGCCCTGCACGGCTGGTTCGAAGAGGCGGGCGCGTGAGCAGCCCGGGCGCGCGGGCGGCGGCAGAGCTGGTCTGCAGCAGCAGCTTCTCCTTCCTCGAGGGGGCCTCGAGCCCCGAAGAGCTGGTCGACGAGGCCGATCGGCTCGGGCTGCAGGCGATCGGGCTGACGGATCGCGACGGGGTGTACGGGCTGCCCCGGGCCTGGCGGCGCCTCCTCGAGCTGCGGGCCGCCGGCAAAGGCGCGGTGAACCTGGTCGCGGGCGCGCGCCTCACGGTCGAAGAGGGGCCCGGGCTCATCCTGTTGGCGCGGGACGCACAGGGCTGGGCTCACCTCTGCCGGCTCATCACCGCGGCCCGCAGCGGCGGGGCGCTCGAGCCCGAGGCCCTGCCCCCCGGCGGCCAGCCGAGCCCGCAGGGGGCGGGGCGCCGCGGCGGCAGCCCGGCGGTGCTGGCGGCCGGCCCGCACGCCCGCGAGGGGGTCGAGAAGGGCCGCGGCGTGCTGCCCCTGGCCCAGATCCTCGACCTGAATGAAGGGCTGGACGTCATCTTGGTCGAGAGCTGGTCGAGCTTCCTCGCGCGCCGGGTGGCCGAGGCCTTCGGCGAGCGGGCCAGCCTCGCCCTGCGCCGCCGCCTCGACAGCCGCGACCCCGAGCGCGTGGCCGCGGCCGCCGCGCTGTCCCGCCGCTGCGGGCTGCCGCTGCTGGCCACCAACGAGCCCCTGTACCACCAGCCCGACCGCGCCCGGCTGCAAGACGTGCTGACCGCCACCCGCCTGGGCTGCACGCTCGACGCCGCCGGCGCGCTGCTCCAGCCCAACCGCGAGCGCAGCCTGCGGGGGCCCGCGGCCCTCGCGGCGCTCTTTCTCGGGCACGAGGCGGCCCTCGACCGGGCGCTCGAGGTGGCCGGGCGCTGCACCTTCACCCTCGCCCAGCTCCGCTACCGCTACCCCCGCGAGGTCGTGCCCGAGGGCACGACGCCGATCGGCTGGCTGCGCGCCCTCTGCGCCGAGGGGCTGCGGTGGCGCTACCCGCGGGGCGCCCCGCCCAAGGTCGCCGCCCAGGTCGAGGCCGAGCTCGGGATCATCGACCGCCTCGACTTCGCCGCCTACTTCCTCACGGTGCACGACTGCGTGCGCTTCGCCCAAGAGCGCGGGATCTTGTGCCAGGGCCGCGGCAGCGCCGCCAACTCAGCGGTCTGTTTTGTGCTCGGGGTCACCGCGGTCGACCCTGCGAGCACCAGCCTGCTGTTCGAGCGCTTCATCTCGGAAGAGCGAGGCGAGCCGCCCGACATCGACGTCGACTTCGAGCATGAGCGCCGCGAAGAGCTCATGCAGTACGTCTACGAGAAGTATGGCCGGCACCGCGCGGCGATGGTCTGCAACGTCATCACCTGGCGGCGCCGCAGCGCGATCCGCGACTGCGGCAAGGCGCTCGGCCTCAGCCTCGACCAAGTCGACCGCATGGCCAAGAAGGTGCAGTGGTTCGACGGCGCCCCGCCGACCGCCGCCCAGCTCGCCGAGGCCGGGGTCGACGCCGCCGACCGCCGGGTGCACCTGACCATCGCCCTCGCCGAAGAGCTGCGCGGGCAGCCCCGGCACCTCGGCCTGCACAGCGGCGGCTTCACGGTGTCCGACGGGCCGGTGGTCGACCTCTGCCCGGTCGAGCCGGCGACCATGGCCGGCCGCACCGTCCTGCAGTGGGACAAAGACGACATCGACGTGGTCGGCTTTGTGAAGGTCGATCTGCTGGCGCTGGGCATGTTGACCGCCCTGCGGCGCGCCTTTGACCTCATCGCCGCCCATTGGGGCCGGGTGCTCGATCTCGCGAGCGTCCCCAACAATGACGTCGCCGTCTTCGACATGCTGGCCAAGGCCGACAGCGTCGGGGTCTTTCAGATCGAGAGCCGGGCGCAGATGAGCATGCTGCCCCGCCTGCGGCCGCGCTGCTGGTACGACCTCGTCGTCCAGGTCAGCATCGTGCGCCCCGGGCCCATCCAGGGCGGCATGGTGCACCCCTACCTGCGCCGCCGCTCTGGCGAAGAGCCCATCACCTACGCCCACCCCTTGCTCGAGCCCATCCTCGAGCGCACCTGCGGCGTGCCCATCTTTCAAGAGCAGGTCATGGCGATGGCCGTCGCGGTCGGCGGCTTCACCCCCGGCAAGGCCGACGCCCTGCGCCGGGCGATGGGCGCCTGGCGCAAGCGCGGCGGCCTCAAAGAGATCACCGACGAGCTGATGGCCGGCATGCAGCGCAACGGCATCACCGGCGAGTACGCCGCCCAGATCGCGCAGCAGATCCAGGGCTTTGGCGAGTACGGCTTCCCCGAGAGCCACGCGGCCAGCTTCGCCCGCCTCGTCTATGTGTCGTGCTGGATCAAGTGCCACTACCCCGCGGCCTTCACCTGCGCGCTGCTCAACAGCCAGCCGATGGGCTTCTACTCGGCGCGCTCGCTCATCGCCGACCTGCGGCGGCACGGCGAGGTCGTGCTCCCGGTCCACGTGCAGCGCAGCGACTGGGACAACAGCCTCGAGCCGCTGCCGGGCGAGGACTCGGGCCCCCCCTTCGCCCTGCGCCTCGGGCTGCGCCAGCTCTCTGGCCTGCGCCGCGAGGCCGGAGAGGCGCTGGCCGCCGCCCGCCAGACCGACGGCCCCTTCGTCGATCTCGGCGACCTGCTCCGCCGCACCCCGCTGCGCAAAGACGAGGTCGAGCTGCTGGTGCGGGCCGGCGCCACCGAGGGCATGGCCGAGGACCGCCGCCAGGGGCTCTGGCAGGCCCGCGGCCTGTGGGACCTGCCCTTGTTCCGGGGCCTGCAGCGCCCGCCCGAGCCCACCCCCCTGCCGGCGCCCGAGCCGATCGACCTGCTCCGCGAGGACCTCGACGCGGTCGGGCTCTCGCTCGACCACGACCCCATCGGGCTGATGCGTCCGCGGCTGCGGGCTGAGGGCGCCGTCGAGATCAGCGCCCTCAAGGACCTGCCCACGGGGCGATGGGTCAAGGTCGCCGGGGTGATCTCGAACCGCCAGCGCCCGCAGACCGCGAGCGGCGTGCTGTTCATGACCTTCGAGGACGAGACCGGCATGCTCAACGTGGTGGTCAAGCCGCAGGTCTTCGAGCGCCAGCGCCCGCTCATCCTCGGCGCCGCCATGCTGCGGGCCCGCGGGCGCCTGCAGCGCGAAGGAGAGAGCCTGAGCCTGCTCGCGGTCGCCTTCGCGCCCATCGAGGAGGAGCACCAAGTGACCGTGCCGAGCCGCGACTTCCGCTGAGCGCCGAGCCGGCGCACGCCAACGGCCAAGGGGGAGCCTGCGCGCGGCCGCCACGGCGGCCCGAACAACCGGACCTTGCGGCGAAAATCCGCAGCGACCACGCGCAGGAAGGGACGGGGCGACGACGCGCCACCAGAGACCAGAGGGGGAGCCTGCGCGCGACCGCCACGGCGGCCCGAACAACCGGACCTTGCGGCGAAAATCCGCAGCGACCGCGCGCAGGAGAGGAAAGCGAAGGGAGAGGGCGATGGCGAGGACCGCGGCGACCGGCGCCTCCTCCCGGGACCGGCGCGGAGCCGCTCGTGCGGCCCCGGCCGGGCGGGGGGCGCGCGCCGAGGGGGGCGCGCGGGGAGGCGGGGCGGGCGGGCGGGAGCGGGGCCGGAGGCACCGCCGTCGGCGGGAGAGGCGGGAGAGGCGGGAGAGGCGGGACAAACCAGCGACAACAGCCTCTGGGTGGCCATCCTCGCGGGCTTGCAGCCCCTTTCACTCCCCTGGCTTCGGATCGGCGCGCCCCGGCCATGAGGCCCCTGGCCCTGCGCCCGGCCCGCGGCCCCCACGGTTAGGGGCCCGCCCCCGGGGAGAGCCCATGTCCGCTGCGCCGCCAGAGCCACCAGACGACGATCTTGCGCAGGCCCCGCGCGCGGGCTCCGCGCCCAGCCGCGACGAGCGCCGCAAGGCCCGGGCCCGCCGCGGCATGCGGGCCCGACCGAAGGGCCGGGGCACCCCGCCGCCGGTCGAGCCGATGGAGCCCCCTCCCCTGGTCGAGGCCCCGCCGCCGCAGACCGGGGCGACCGGCGACGAGGTGGCCGACCTGCTCCTCGAGCGCCTGACCGACGACGAGGCGCCGCCCGCGCAGCCGGTCACCGGCGGGCTCTGGGGCCGGCCCCATTGGCACTGGGGGCTGCTCGGCCTGATCAGCGTCGCGGTGGGCGCTGTCGTCGCGGTGCAGACCGGTGATGGCCCCCTGGTGCTCAGCAGCGCCGCGGCCACCGCCCTGGCCTTGGGCTCGTTCATGGCGCTCTACACCCCGCCCGCCGCGGGCCTCCCGCCGGGCCGGGCGCCGGCTGCCCCCGCGGCCCCGCGGACCGCGCCCAGCTTGGCGGCCACCGCCCCCGAGGCGGGCCCCCGCCTGAACCGCGCCGCGCGGCGCCACGCTGCCGCGCCCAACGTCGAGGCGCCGCCCGCCGCCCCGGCGGCCGACGGCGAGGCCGCTGCCGCCCCGACCGCCCCCGCCGGCCCGCCCGCGCCGCGCCGCGCCCCCCGGATCGCCCACCCGCGCTCGCCCAAGGACCTGCGATGAGCACCACCTCGCTCTGGCTCGACGCCGCCCACGCGCCCCAGCCCGCCCTCGCCGAAGACGTCGAGGCAGACGTGCTGATCCTCGGCGCGGGCGTCTGCGGCGCCGGCGCCGCGCTGCGCCTCGCCGGCGCCGGCCTGCGGGTGCGCTGGCTCGACGCGGGCGCGGTGGCCGGCGGCGCGACCGGCCGAAACGCCGGCTTCATCCTTCAGGGCAACGTCGAGCGCTACGACCGCGCCGTCTCGCTGCTCGGCCGCGACCGGGCCCGCGCCATCCACAGCTTCACCCTCGACAACCACCGGCGCATGGCCGAGGTGATCGCCGCGCACGGCATCTCCTGCGCCTACCGCCAGGCCGGCAGCCTGCAGCTCGCCAGCAGCCCGACCGAGGCCGACGAGCTGGTGCGCTCCGCCGCCCTGCTCGAGGCCGACGGCTTCCCCGCCGCCTTGCTGCGCGGGGCCGACCTCCCCGCGGTCTACCGCGCGGCCGGTTTTGAGGTCGCCGTCCACATGCCGATGGACGGCGAGCTCGACCCAGCGGCCTTCGTGCGCGGCGCGGCCGCCGCGGCGGTCGCGGCGGGGGTCCAGCTCCACGAGCACAGCCCGGCCCTGTCGCTGGAGGAGCGCGGGGGCGAGGTCGAGGTCCGCACGCCGGGCGGCACGGTCCGCGCCCAGCTCGCGCTGGTCTGCGCAAACGCGTGGACCAGCACGCTGCTCCCGGCCCTCCGCGACCGCGTGACCCCGGTCCGCGGCCAGATGTTGGCCACCGCGCCAGCCCCGCGCATCTTCGACCTGCCGGTCTACGCCGACCACGGCTACGACTACTGGCGCCAGACCCCTGATGGGCGGCTGGTCTTGGGCGGCTGGCGCAACCTCGACCCGGGCGCCGAGGTCGGCCTCGAAGACCGGCTCCACGACCAGATCCAAGCGAAGATGGACAGCTTCGTGGCCCGCTTCCCCGGCCTCGGCCGGCCGGCCGTGACCCACCGCTGGTCGGGCATCATGGGCTTCTCTCAGGACGGCCTGCCGATCGTCGGCCCCGCGCCGGGCAGCCCGCAGGTGCTGGTCGCCGCCGGCTACACCGGCCACGGCTTCGGCTTCGCGTGGCGCTGCGGAGAGCTCGCCGCCGACGCCATCCTCGGCGAGCCGACCCCTGATCTGGCCCTGTTCTCGCCGAGCCGCTTCGCCTGAGGCGCCGCCGCGCCCTCGACGCGCGCGCCCGCTGGTCTAGGCTCACCCTCCCGCGCGGGCGCCCGCAGCCCGCCCTTCCCCTGGAGCCCCCAATGGGCCTCGACTACCGCGTCAAGTGCTGCCCCGACGGCCTGGTGACCGACCGCCGCCGGCGCATCCGCGTGCTGGACTGCACCATCCGCGACGGCGGCATCTGCAACGACTGGGCCTTT